>SKTQ01000260.1 GCA_007122505.1 Bacteroidales bacterium
CCTGTCCCTACAAATATCCCCGTTAAATTAACCGCAGGCCGGTCAAGCCCGGCCTATACAAACGGATCCGAAGGATGTTTATTAAAAAAATCAGGGTAATCGTTGGTTGTTTTAATTTTCCCCCGCAGCCTCGGTATAGGCCGGGCTTGACCGGCCTAAAAATGTCTTGTTGCAAGGGCTGAATGTAGGGACAGGGCTTGACCTGTCCATCACAACAGCCGTAATGTTTTCAGCACAAAAAAAAGTTTTGCCTAATTTGCCATTTGTTGATAGACGTGCATATATAACTGTGTGTGGTTGTATATGGGTGTCCTATCCGGAAAACAGGAAAAAGCAGGGTTGTCCCGCAATCCGGAACAACCCTGCTTTAAAGGTTCTGACACCAAAAACGCTATGCGTCTTTTTCTTCGTCAGAAGGTTTTTCTTCCTTAGCATCTTCCTTAGCGGCTTTCTCCTCTGTGTCTTCCGAAGTCTTATCCTCGTCTTTCTTCTTTGTGGCCGCCTTGGTGGTCTTCTTCTTGGCAGGTGCTTTTTTAGCCTTCGTGGTTTTTTTGGTTTCTTCGCTTGCTTTTTCATCCTCATCCGCCTTTTCTTCCTTAGCGGCATCCTTTCCCTCATCCTCTGCAGGCGTTTCTTCCTTTTTGGAAACCTTCTTTTTTGCAGGCTTATCCTCAACAGCTTCTGCCTTCTCCGCTTCAGGTTTTTCTTCCTTAGCGGCTTCCTTTTTCTCATCCTCCGCAGGCGCTGCTTCCTCTTTGGAAGCCTTTTTTGCCGGTTTTTCCTCAGCAACTTCTGCCTTCTCTGTATCGGCTTTCTTTTGCTCAGCTTCGGCCTGGGCTATTTCTTCTGCTTCCTTCTTCTTTTTCTCCTCGGCAGCCTTTGCTTCCAGCTTTTTGATCGCCTCCTCTTTCTTCGCTGTAAGGGCCGACTGTTCTGTCTTTTCTATTTCAGACTTCAGGTTCGCCAGTGCATCAATGTCGCCAAGCGTGGTTTTCTCCAGGCTGTCTTTCATTTTCTTCACAGCTTTCCTGGTATCCTTCTCTTTCGATTTACGATCAGAGGCTTCAGATGCCCTTTCAGCATATTTAATGTCCTGGTAAACCTTGGTATGGGAAACAACGATCTTTTTGCTTTCTTTGTTGAATTCAATGACTTTGAAATCAAGTGTTTCGTCCATCTTGGCCGTTGTTCCGTCTTCTTTCACGATATGCCTTGTGGGTGCAAAACCTTCTACACCATAAGGAAGGGCAACAATAACACCTTTGTCGGAAGTGCCCACGATGGTACCTTGGTGAACAGAATCAATGGTGAATACCGATTCAAATACATCCCATGGGTTTTCTTCAAGTTGCTTGTGACCAAGGCTTAAGCGGCGGTTTTCCTTATCCACATCAAGGACAACCACTTCAATGCTTTCGCCAATTTTGGTAAACTCAGCAGGATGCTTGATCTTTTTGCTCCATGAGAGGTCGCTGATATGGATCAGTCCGTCAACGCCTTCTTCCAGTTCGACAAAAATACCGAAGTTGGTAAAGTTTCTAACGGTGGCGGTCGTTTTGGTGCCTACAGCATATTTTTCGTGGATGTTTGCCCATGGATCCGGTATCAGTTGTTTGATACCCAACGACATCTTTCTGTCTTCACGGTCCAGTGTCAATATCACGGCCTCCACTTCGTCGCCTACTTTAAGGAAATCCTGTGCTGTACGCAGGTGCTGCGACCATGACATTTCTGAAACATGGATCAGGCCTTCCACGCCGGAGGCAATCTCTATGAATGCCCCATAATCGGCGATAACAACCACTTTTCCTTTCACCTTGTCGCCCACCTTCAGGTTTGGATCCAGCGAATCCCACGGATGCGGGGTAAGCTGCTTGAGACCGAGGGCAATACGTTTTTTGTTTTCATCAAAATCAAGGATAACCACATTGATTTTCTCATCCAGCTTAACGATCTCTTCAGGATGATTGATGCGGCCCCACGACAAGTCGGTAATATGGATCAATCCATCTACGCCGCCAAGGTCAACAAATACACCGTAAGAAGTGATGTTTTTGACCGTGCCTTCCAGGATCTGTCCTTTTTCAAGCTTCGCAATGATCTCAGCTTTCTGAATCTCCAGCTCAGCTTCGATGAGTGCTTTGTGCGACACCACCACGTTCTTGTATTCATGGTTGATTTTCACCACTTTAAAGTCCATGGTTTTGCCAACATAAATATCGTAATCACGGATGGGTTTCACGTCAATCTGTGAACCGGGCAAGAAGGCCTCAATGCCAAATACATCCACAATCAAACCGCCTTTGGTGCGGCATTTTACAAAACCCTGGATGATTTCGTCATTGTCTTTGGCTGCATTGATACGCTCCCATGAGCGCAGGGTACGCGCCTTTTTGTGCGACAGGACCAACTGGCCAGTGCTGTCTTCCTGGCTTTCAACATATACCTCAATGGTGTCGCCATGTTTGAGGTTTTGATTGTACCTTAGTTCGGCCGCCGGAATCACACCATCCGACTTAAACCCAATGTTTACGACGATTTCACGGGTGTTCATGGAAACAACCGTACCGTCGATCACCTCACCTTCGCCGATAGACTTCAGCGTTTCTGCGTACATGTCTTCCATGCGCTTGCGCTCAGTCTCCGAGTACAATTCCTGCTTCTTGTCAACAGCTTCCCAGTCGAACTCGCCGGGTACCTGTTGAGGAAATTCACTTTTTGTCTCTACGGGGAGGTCTTCACTGCCAATGGGGTTCTGCGGATCTTCAATCTTTACTTCCTCAGTGTTGGCTTTGGGTTCTTCTGCCTGGTCGGTCACTTTTACCACAGGCTTTTCTTCCGGCGTACCGGGATCTTTTTGTTCTTCTGACATTAAATAAATAATCTGCTGTGGTTTTCCGGAAACATTGCATCGGATTATGCCGGTTCTTTCAAATTGACATCATGTCTGATGATTGCCACATTCTTACATACAACCGACGAACACCGGTGTTAGGCTCTGCTCAGTGGCCATTTACCGGAAAACCGGGTTAAACAATAAAATTCAGGGCCCGCAAACGGGACTGCAAAATTAGAAAAATTTCAGAAAACAAAAAACTATAAATCAGGATTTAAGCTTTGTGCGGTATCAAAGCTATGCGGGCTGATCCACTTTTTCCTTCAGCATACTCAGGTCTGCCACCTCGATCATTTCTGTAATATATTTAAAATCAACACCTTTTAGATATATCGGGTTGATTTCCTCCACATTTTTCCTGTTTTCCTCAGAAAGGATGATGGTTGAAATACCGGCACGTTTGGCTGCAAGGATTTTTTCCTTGATACCGCCAACGGGCAATACCTTTCCTCTGAGTGTTATTTCAGCCGTCATAGCCACACCGGGCCTGATCTTACGGCGGGTAAAGGCAGATGCCAGGGCGGCAAACATGGTGATACCTGCGGATGGGCCATCTTTTGGCGTAGCTCCTTCGGGCACGTGCATGTGCACATTGTAGGTCTGAAACATGCGCGGATCAATATTCAGTTTAGCGGAATGCGACTTCAGGTATTCAAAGGCAAGGGTTGCCGATTCCTTCATTACGTCGCCCAGGTTTCCTGTAAGGGTTAGCCCGCCTTTGCCCTTGCTGAGGCTTGCTTCCACAAACAACACCTCACCGCCCGAATAGGTCCAGGCCAGCCCGGTCATCACACCGGCCATGTCCTTCAGCAGGGTCTGATCTCTGCTGTATTTCGGAGCCCCCAGTATCGATTTCACCTCTTCATGCGTGAGTGCAGGCTTTTTTTCGTCACCCAGAACAATGTCGCGGGCCCGTGACCGCGCAATTTTGGCAATGGTTTTTTCGAGGCTTCTGACACCCGATTCGCGGGTATAGTCCTGGATGATCTGCTCCAAAACGGCTTTACTGAACTTCAACTGCGTTTTTTTCAGGCCATGGGCGTCCAGCTGTTTGGGAATCAGATGACGGCGGGCGATCTCCTGCTTCTCTTCCACAATATAGCCACTCAGATCGATCACTTCCATCCTGTCGCGCAACGCAGGCTGAACCCCTGCCAGCGAATTGGCTGTGGCAATGAACATTATGTTGGAAAGGTCATATTCTACCTCCAGGTAGTTGTCGTGAAAAGTGCCGTTTTGTTCCGGGTCCAGCACTTCCAGCAATGCAGAAGAAGGGTCTCCGCTGAAGGTTTTGTAACCCACCTTGTCCACCTCATCCAATACAAATACAGGATTTGATGAGCCGGCTTTTTTCAGGTTCTGGATAATGCGACCGGGCATGGCGCCAACATAAGTTTTCCGGTGACCCCGGATCTCCGCCTCGTCGCGCAAACCGCCAAGCGACATACGTATATATTTTCGGCCGATGGCATTGGCAATGGAACGTCCCAAAGAGGTTTTCCCAACCCCGGGAGGACCAACAAAACAGAGAATGGGCGACTTCATATCACCCTTTAATTTCAATACTGCCAGATACTCCAGGATCCGATCCTTGATCTTTTCCAAACCGTAGTGATCCCTGTCCAATATACGCTGAGCTTTTTTCAGATCAAAATTGTCGGATGTAAACTCATTCCAGGGCAGTTCCACCATGGTTTCCAGGTAGTGCATTTGCACCGTATATTCCATGGCCGCCGGATTCATGCGCTGCAACCTTGACAGTTCCTTTTCAAAAACTTCTTTAACCTGTTTTACCCATTTCTTTTTTTCTGCCTTTTCTCTCAGGTTTTTGATCTGTTGCTCCTGCGGATTGCCTCCCAGTTCTTCCTGGATGGTTTTAAGCTGCTGCCCCAGGATGTAATCTCTTTGCTGCTTGTCAATATCAACCTTCACCTTCGACTGGATCTGGTTCTTAAGCTCAACCACCTGGAGTTCGCGCTTTAAATGGCTGAGCACAACGTTGGCCCTGGATTTGACATCCGGAATTTCCAGCAACTTCTGTTTTTCCTGAACCTCAATATTCAGATTGGAAGAAATGAAGTTTACCAGAAAAACAGGACTCTCAATGTTTTTCAGTGCAAATGCAGCTTCGCTGGGCACATTGGGAGACAGTTTTACGATTTGAATGGCAAGGTCTTTTATTGTGGATATCAGTGCGTTGAATTTTTCATCATTTGTGGGTAGTTCACCGGAGTCATAGGCCGTAACCCTGGCCATAAAATAGGGCTCATCGCCGGTCATTTCCTGCAGTTCAAAACGCTTCTTTCCCTGTATGATGACGGTGGTGTTGCCGTCGGGCATTTGCAGGATCTTGATGATATGGGCGGCCGTACCCACCTTGTTGAGCTCTCCGAATGCCGGATCCTCGGCCGAAGCGTCCTTTTGCGATACCACACCGATGATGCGCGACTTTTTATAAACCTCGCGAACAAGCGCAATGGATTTGTCGCGGCTTACCGTGATGGGGATCACCACACCCGGAAATAAAACCGTGTTTTTCAGTGGAAGAATGGCCAGTTCTTCGGGTATATCCTCTTTGGCCATTTGTTGCTCTTCTTCTGTGGAGAGCAAGGGAATAAATTCACTGTCGGAATCCATCCCTGATTGCAAAATAAAAAAATCTCTGTCGAATAAATCAGTCATATAATACAATGTCAAAATGTCACAATTATCGAAAAACGGCCAATCTGGCAACAATCCAAAAGCCAAAGCACATACTGAGGAAATGGAATATTAAGCTTTAAATCTATACAGCACCGTACAGCCGCAATTTCCAACGAAGTTACAATGAACGTTCCTCATACTGAAACAATGAGCGTGCCATGATGTTCGCTGGCAGCCATAACCGGATGCATATTAACTGTGCAGGATCACAAGGGCCGTAATTTCAGACCTCCTGATCCTACCACTGAATATCAATTAGCTATAACTCTTGTGTCGCAAAATGGTAATGTCGCGATTTATATAAGGGTTTTATAAAACCTTTAATCTTTGTGTTTTTCTTTGCGTCTTTTGCGTCTTTGCGGTGAAAAAAAATTACCACTAAGACACGGAGGACACAAAGGTTACACGAATAATTCATAAAAGAACTTCCTTTGTGTAACCTTTGTGTCCTTTGTGGTAAAAAAACAGCCACAAAGCGCTGCACTGAGTTTATCGAAGTGGCACAAAGGATACAAAAAAGGTGCAAGGCCAAACGGACTCACACCCTTTTCAAAGTCTGCGCAAAACCATGGGGTCAAACAATTTTCCTGAAGCCCTGGGTATGCTCAAAAACATTTTTCATGATTTCCTCATCCAGTTGGGTAAACTCTTTGTTTCTCCGGGCGTAAATTCTTTTTGCAACTTCAAGGGCCTTTTGGAAATCTACGGTGGTAAACCCGGCAGTACCGCCCCATACAAAAGAGGGGATAAAGTTTCGCATAAAACCGGAGCCAAAAATCTGGGCGTTAACCCCCACAACGGTTCCCGTATTAAACATGGTATTGATACCGCATTTTGAGTGATCACCCATGAAAGTCCCGCAAAAGGTCAGGCCCGTCCGGACAAAACTCTTCTCGGCATAGTCCCACAACCTGATCTCATCATAGTTGATTTTCAGGTTGCTTGTATTGGTGTCGGCTCCTATGTTGCACCATTCGCCAATCACACTGTGACCAAGAAAGCCTTCGTGGGCTTTGTTTGAATAGCCAAAAATTATTGACTCCTGCATCTCTCCTCCCACTTTGCAATGGGGCCCGATGGAAGAACCCTCATATATTTTTGCACCCATGCGAACGGTTGATCCTTCGCCGATGGCCACGGGCCCCTTGATCATGGCACCATCCATCAACCGGGCATCTTTCCCGATGTAAACAGGGCCTTCAGAAGCATTGATCATGGCCAGATCAATTTGGGCACCTGCTTCAACAAAGACATTTTCAGGGGCTATCACCCGTGCATGAGCCGGAATGGGTTCGCCGGAGCGTCCCTCAGTGAGCAAGGCATAATCTGATTCAATTTGACGCCGGTTAAGTTTGATAATATCCCACAATTGGAATAATTTGTTGATACCGGATTTGGTTTCCATGGGTTCAACATCATCGATCAGATCGGTTTCCGTGTTGTCCAAATCCTCCTCTCGCACGCGGTGTGCAATGAGGATATCATCAGCTACCAGGGTTTGATTGGGTTTCAGACTACCGATTTCTTCAACCAACGTTTTGTTGGGAAACACACTGGCATTGATCAGGATGTTGTCTGCCTCCTTGATCATCGGATATTTTTCAGACAGATAGGGTTCTGTAAGCGTGGAGGTTTTTGTTCCCAGATAATGCTCCCATTTCTCACGCATGGTCAGTATACCAACGCGTATATCTGCAAGAGGGCGGATAAACGTAAAAGGAAGCAAATGATTGCGGGCCTGGGCACCAAACAGGATATAGTTCATAACGCAGATTTTTAAGATATATGTTAGAACGTCAGCATACCATATTCAATGTATAAATATAAACAAAAAAAGCCCTTTGCAAGGGCTTTTTTAAGATTTTTTCAAAACAAACACTCTTTACGCTTCCTTTTTCAGGTGTTTTTTGTATTTCGTTCTGAACTTGTCCACCCTACCGGCGGTATCAACCAGCTGTTGCTTGCCGGTATAAAAAGGATGGGAGGTATGGGATATTTCCAGTTTAATCAGCGGATACTCTTTGCCGTCTTCCCATTTAATGGTTTCCTTGCTGGTAGCTGTTGAACGGGTCAGGAAACTATATTCGTTGGACATGTCCTGAAATACCACGTAGCGATAGTCCTTTGGATGAATATCTTTTTTCATGTGAATGTTTGTTTTTTGATGGCTCTAATTCAACGCATTGTGCAATGACTAAAGCAATATGTTTGTGCAATCCATTTGTTTTTTGGACTGCAAAGTTAGTAATTTTTTTATTTTACAAAACTTTTTAGCTAAAGTTTTAATCCAGCACATTCACCACCAAGCCGCTACGCAACTTTGGCTCAAACCAGGTTGTTTTGGGCGGCATGATGTTTCCGGTATCTGCAATATCCATCAATTGTTTCATGGTAACCGGATAGAGCGCGAAGGCAACCTGCATTTCGCCATTGTCAACACGGCGTTTGAGCTCACCAAGCCCGCGGATACCTCCAACAAAATCAATACGCTTGTCGGTACGCAGGTTTTTGATCCCCAAAATGGGTTCAAGCACCGACTTTGACAGGATGGTGACATCCAGTACACCAATGGGGTCATTGTCATCGTAAGTGTGTGGCTTCGCTTTTAAGCTGTACCACTTTCCATCAAGGTACATGCCCATTGTATGCAGAGACTGCGGCTTGTATTCTTCCTTGCCCTTCTTTTCAATATCAAAATCCTTTTCCAGCAAGCGGAGATATTCCTCTTTGCTTAACCCGTTCAGGTCTTTTACCACACGGTTATAGTCGATGATGGTGAGCTGGTCATGGGGGAAAAGCACGGCCATAAAAAAGTTGTAGGCTTCGTTTCCTGTATGGCCGGGGTTGTTTTGTTTTTTTTCATTTCCCACAAGCGCGGCAGCGGCAGTACGGTGATGACCGTCGGCAACATAAAAATACCTGACTCCCTCGAACAGTTTTTCCAGGGTTTCTATGGTGCTGTCGTTGTCTATCACCCAAAGATGGTGGCCAAAACCATCATCGGCAACGAAATCGTAAACCGGGGGTGCTTTGATCACTTCAGCCACAATGGCATCAATTTTTTCCTGTTTGGGATAGGTAAAAAAGACAGGCTCTGCATTGGCATTGGTGATGCGCACATGCTTCATACGGTCTTCTTCCTTATCCGGACGGGTAAGCTCATGTTTCTTGATGATGTCGTTCAAGTAATCGGCTACACCGGCACACCCCACAATACCATACTGCGTTTTGTCGCCCCAGGTCTGGGCATATACATAATAATTGGGCTTTTCATCCCTCACAAGATATCCCTTCTCAATGAACAAATGAAAATTTTCCTTTGCCCTGTCATACACTTGCTGCGAATAAAGGTCGGTTCCTTCAGGCAGCTCAATCTCTGGTTTCACAACCCGCAAAAAGCAATAAGGGTTATCTCCTGCTTCCACCCTGGCTTCAGCCGAGTTCAACACATCATAGGGCCTGGATGCCAAATCTTTAACAATCTCCTGCGGGGGCCGATACCCCCTGAACGGTTTCAAAATAGCCATATTCTTTTCTGTTTCTTTTTAAAATATATGAAAAACAAAATGTTAATTGACCTGGAATGTGTGATCACCATTTTCCAAAAAGTTCACGATTTGGGTGGCCGCGGCAATTCCCGCGTTGATATTGGCTTCGGCGGTCTGGGCACCCATTTTTTTGGCTGTGAAAACAAACCGGCCGGGGAAATTGCTTTCAATCTCCTGGCGACAGTCGGGTGCCACATCAGACAAATAATTGAAGTCATCCCTTTCAGCCATCACCTTAAGCAATCCATCCTCATCGATAACCTCTTTACGTGCCGTATTTACAAGGGCTCCCTTTTTCGGCATCGCCATCATCAGGTCGTAACCGATGGATTTTTTGGTTTTGTCATTGGCAGGAATGTTGAGCGATACAAAATCGCAGGTTTGATACAATTCCTTCTCTGTTTCAAGTGCTTTGATACCGTCTTTTTCAATATCGGTGTTATCAACAAAAGGGTCAAAGGCATAGACATCCATACCAAATCCTTTCGCGATGGTGGCCACGCACTTGCCCACATTGCCGTAAGCATGGATACCTATTTTTTTGCCGCGCAACTCGCTGCCGGAAGTACCGTTGAAGCCTTTTCTCACATGATAGAGCATCATGCCGAAGGCCAGCTCCGCCACGGCATTGGAGTTCTGCCCGGGTGTATTCATGGCCACGACACCATTCTGGGTGCATGCCTCCAGGTCGATATTGTCGTAACCGGCACCGGCGCGCACAATCACTTTGAGCTTTGGAGCCGAAGCAATGATGTCGGC
>SKTQ01000244.1 GCA_007122505.1 Bacteroidales bacterium
GGTTTTTCAGGTTGTTCAGGTTTTTGATCACCAGGTAAAGGGATGTTCTTTTGTGATGTGAGCTTCCATATCTTTTGAGCTGACAGAGCTGTCAGCAACTGTATAACCTGCCATACTTGTGCTCACCGCAAAAATTCTTTCAACGGCATGTGCCATTGTGCCGTCAACCTGTCCGGCCTCATCTTCAAACATTTCCGGTTTAAGCTTAAGTGCAAGGAGTGGCAGCAATGCCTCCGACCTGATGTAAAACATGGAACCTGCTACAAATGCGAGCTCTTTCAGTTTTTGCGGGGGCAGTCGCAATCTGTACGACAAATAGCCGATGGCGCGTGCATTTTTTCCATAATACAAATTAATGGGTATGATATGTCCCGCAGGTCCAATTAAACCCTGATGGGAGTGCTGTTTCAATACCTCCATGATCCTTTCGACAGCCTTGGGATCCAACAGTTTTTTGTAAATGTCTTTGCGCCACAATTCGCCGGTTAAGCGGTGATCAGACTTTTTCGTATGTAATTTAAGTATGATTTTGTAACCTTCGCGGATGGCTTCTTCGGCAATAGAAAGGAATGGCAGGATATCCCTGCCGCGGTTTTCAAAAACATCGATCTGGTAAGCAAAAACTGAATTTTGCATGCGTTCGGCAACGGCATTTTGGTTCTCCCTGGTGGTTCCAATAAATAGTTTGCATTTTCTCTCTTTCAGGGGATGCAGGTAGTCCAGCATCTCATCAAAAATATCCCGATAAAAAACATGAATAATAACAGCTAAGGAATCATCAGTTTCTGCAGGTAAGGCTTTATTTTTATATTGATGATGAAGAAGCTGCGGATGATTTCTATCTTTTGGCCAGTGATCCGGAATATCACTGACATCAAAAGCCTCATGTGCCGATCCCGTCTTTTTGATGTACAACCAATTTTGATAGGGACGGCTGTTGCGGAAAAGAAATGGCAGTGTGGAAAATGTTATGGATTTGAGCTTTTCCTTGATCTGCCGGTTTAAGGGCATGTGCCACCAAAGCAGGACACTCAACCGGCGGATATAATTCCTGACCTTGTTAGGACTGGTATCGCTCATTAAACTTTTTCTTTCTTCATCAACCGCATCAGCCCCATAACCAGTAACACGATACCCAGCAGGGTGCCGGCCATCTGGAAAGCACCAAAACTCTCCCGAATCGCAATCCCCAGTTCGTATCCAAAAATGGAAACCAAAGCCAGGATGATTCCGGCAATTACATAAATGATGGCGATTGTTTTGGGATTTTTCATGGCTGAGTAATTTTTGTTGTAATTTTATTGAGCTAAATTAAACCGAAATAATGATTTTTCAAAATAATTTTCTGAAAATCGGCATCCTGGGTTGCCGCGGGATTCCCAACTATTATGGCGGTTTTGAGCAATTTGCGGAGAGGCTGTCCCGTGGCCTGGCAGACTTGGGGCACAGCGTCTGGGTTTACAATTCACATTCGCATCCCGTGCGGGATGCTGACTGGCATGGTGTAAACCGGTTGTTTTGTCATGACCCTGAATACCTGATCGGGCAGGCAGGTCAGTTTATCTATGACCTGAACTGTATCAATGACAGCCGCCGCAGAAATTTTAACATCATCTATCAATTGGGCTATACAAGCAGTTCGGTGTGGTATCGGCGTTTGCCGGAACAGTCGTTGATTGTCACCAACATGGACGGACTGGAATGGCAACGCAGCAAATACAGTCCACCGGTAAGGCGGTTTCTCAGGTACGCTGAAAAGCTGGCCGTTAAGCGCAGTCACTACCTGGTGGCCGATTCCCCTGCCATTCAGCAATACCTTAAGCAAACCTATGATGTTGAATCCCGTTTTATTTCCTATGGCGCTGATTTGGCAGTTAATCGCCTGCCTGACTTTCCGGAAGAACTGGGCCTTACACCCCAACAATATTATTTGCTGATTGCCAGAATTCAGCCCGACAATCACATCGAAACCATTATCCGCGGATGGCACCAGGCTGAAGCTTCCTTTCCTCTGGTTGTGGTGGGCTCCACCAAAAACCGGTTTGGCAGCTATCTGAAAAAAACCTATAACAACCCGCAAGTCATGTTTCTCGACGAAATATTTGACCGCGAGAAACTGGATCAGTTGCGCAGTCACGCGCTGTTGTACTTTCATGGCCATTCGTCGGGTGGCACCAACCCCTCGCTTCTTGAAGCCATGGCCGCTGGTTGTCCCATATGCGCACATGACAATCCTTTTAATCGCGCTGTTTTAGGTAATGATGCTGCATATTTCTCATCTTCGGGCGAAATTACCACCATGATTAAAAACCCGTCAACCGAAAACGAACAAGGGCAAATGATCATCAATAACCTGGAGAAAATCAAAATTCATCACAACTGGCCATATATCATCCATCAATACCATGAATTTTTTAAAGAAATTGCCGGAAAAAATCTTACAAAGCAATAAAACCGGTTAGTTTGATGTCTTGAACCACCTAATTTGGATGCATATGTTATGTTGCGGTTGA
>SKTQ01000341.1 GCA_007122505.1 Bacteroidales bacterium
TAACGGTTTGCGTGTATGTTTATTGGCAGTTCCTTGGAAGCTGCCCGAAAATTAACTTTACCAAGTTAGTGCCGAAAATTCACAACCCTATCAACCCTGCAGCCATTAAACATACACGCTGTTAAAGAATGGTGTTTTCCCCGCAGGGCGAAACCAAAACCATCCGGCGCAAAGTTTGGCACGTAAAATTGCTTTCATCATTGTTTTCTGACACTGCTTTTTGCCATGCGTTAAAAAAGCTTCCCGGATTCAATCATCCCGTGAAATGTTTCCGGAAGATTCCAGTTGTAAATATATGATTTTTTGACTGGTTTTCATCAGGCAATTTTCGTGACAAACTTTCCCGTACACATCCGCGAACGTGCCGTTAGTTATCCCGGCGACTGTTGTATCACAACCTGCGACTTTTCCCGAAAGGTCTTTCCGGCACAATTCTCCGCAAAAACCTCATCTGTTTTGACACAGCGACGTAGATGGATATTTTTATGGCTGTGAAAAATTTACTATTCTTTAACTCGTTTATATGTGCATTAAAACTGCACGATAATTCCACCCAAGCAGGAAGTATTGTACAGGTGGAGTCGCATCTATTTCTAATGCAATCATCAAACAAATATAAAACTTTTCCTATAAATCATCAAATGGAGATTTGATGTTCTGTACACTCTTCTCCGATACATGCGTGTAAATCTCTGTGGTCTTGCTGCTCTTATGCCCCAAAAGCTCCTGGATGTAACGCAGATCCGTTCCGGCCTCCAGCAAATGCGTGGCATACGAATGCCGCAACCAATGCAAGGTAACAGGCTTCTTGATACCCGCCTTCTTCAATGCCTTCTTTAATACCATCTGCAAACTGGTCTCCGAATATGAAGTGCCCGCCTTCTGTCCCTCAAATAACCATACCTGCGGCCTGTAACGCCTGTAATAATCCCTTAACAAAACAATTATTTTGTCTGAAATTGAAACTACCCGGTCTTTCCGGCCCTTTGCATTTTTAACAATTAACAGGCGTCGCTCGCTGTCCACATGCTCCGGCTTGAGGTTGAGCAACTCGCTGCGCCGAAGTCCGCATGCATAAATTAAACTCAACATGGCCTCATGCTTGATGTTCGCAGGTGCCGACAGCAGTGCCCTGACCTCCCCCTTGCTCAAAACATTCGGCAACTTGTGCTCTCGACGCGGCCGCTCAATCTTGTCAATGTCAATCTTACATTTCAAAATTTCCTTGAAAAACAACCGCATCCCATTCACCAAAATATTCTGACAAGAAAAACTCAAACCCTGAACAACCAATTCTGCATTCACATAACGTACAATGTCATCATTCGTGATCTCCGAATATGGCTTTGTCCCCATATACTGCAAAAACCTGCCCACAGCCGATGTGTATGCCTTGATGGTGGAATAGCTGTATCGCTTATGAATCATCCATTGCCGGAAAGCTTCCACCTCCGGTATAGCTGAATACCCGGACGCAGGAATTTTTTTCTCCCCGCCGGCACCCTCGCCCGCACCCCCGTCCACCCGCTCATCCGAAACAGCTATTAATTCGCGGTAATTCACAAACGCATGCTTTTTTAACAGACCGAACACCTCGGATAAACGAAAATCTTCCTTCATCACATACCAGGATCGGTCAGCCTGACTCCAAAAGGCTTTACCCCACGACTTTATGGCAGAGATAATAGCATCATCATAATAAAAACGAATAAACACAACCTCCCGGCCCCGAACCACCCCCGGCACCAAATCTATCTTTTTAGACATGACTGCTTTTTGTAAAACATCCTCAAATATAAAACAAATTATAATAAACAATCACAAAAATCAATTAAAATATAGTTTTGAATTTTGAAAATACTTCATCATGCTTCGCGGCGATACGGAATATGCAAGGTCCTGCCTGCGGCAATCCAACAGGAAATCGCAAACATAGGAAAAGGAAAAATGACAGGAGTACAGCTTAGTCAGAGGAGTGTTGGCAAAACAGCCCGGCACTGCCTGTGAAACAACACGGCAGGTCCGGATAAGAAAAGAATTGTGAAGAACTTGGGTAAGCTGGCGAAACTATTTTATACAACGCACCGAAAACCCATTTGCCTTATCTGCATTGGTGCGGTAAACATCTCCGGTGCCGAAATGAATGCCCCGAAACCAGGCCCGCTCTTCCGAAAGTTCCGTTGCCGACCACCAGAGGCCATCTCTGCCAATTTGGTCGTAAACGCCGGCAGCATGCCGCCTTCCAGCCGGAAGAGCAGCAAATCCAAACTTGTCATAACCGGCATGGATCGTATGAAACATCCACCTGGGATGTTCTTTGGGCTGAGACCTCGTTGACTTTAAAGCATTGCCGGCACCTTCAGGTTCAGGAGTTTCGTTTGGATGCCCCCGCGAAACAACAAAGTCAACCAGTTTTGTCCAATCCTCGTCAAGGGGTATGCGCCATCCCTCCGGACATAATCCCCTCTCATCGGTAATGGCATACCAGTTATACAACTTACCATACGCCTCAACCATCTCTTCGGGAGAATCCAGGCCTTCCGCAGCCTCCGCCGTATATTCGTAAATGGCAAATGCGCCCTCTTTGGTACTTTGCCATTCGGCATGATTCAGCTCCGACATAAGCTCTGAACCATCCCTGTACTTAGTGACACGAAGATTTTCCGCCATCCATATCTGATTGCCGATGGTCACCGTCTTGTATTCATTGCCATCAATGTCGGTAACGTTGCCAAACTTTGGCCTGGTGTCATCATCACTGCACCCGGCAGCAAATAACAGCGATAAAACAATCACTGCAACAGGATAAAACAAAGCATTCCGTTTCATGACTTTCTTTTTTTGTGAATACGCAACTACCACTCCATAAACGAAAATTGCCCGCTTTAATTATACAAAAAAAGCTCCCAAACGAGGGAGCAAGTACTGTTTTGTATACAAGCCTGATAGACAATACTAAATACAGAATATCAGAAAATTAAGTCAAATACAATTGAAGATTTGTAAGGAGAAATTAAGTTATTTCGACATTTCATTGAACTCATAGTTATTAATCCTAAATTTGTGGTATAACACAAATCTTATGACAAAGGATACAGCAATAAAATTATTCAAAGACAAACAGATTAGAACAATATGGGATGATGAGCACGAAAAGTGGTATTTCTCAATTGTTGATGTCGTGGGAGTTTTGACAGAAAGTCCAAACCCACGAAAATACTGGAGTGTATTAAAATCAAGATTAAAGAAAGAAGGAAGTCAGTTGACTACAAATTGTAGTCAACTGAAAATGCTTTCATCTGATGGGAAATACTATAAAACAGATGTTGCTGATACAGAACAACTTTTCAGACTTATTCAGTCAATTCCCTCTCCTAAAGCTGAACCTTTTAAATTGTGGTTGGCAAAAGTTGGCAGAGAAAGAATTGATGAAATTGAAGACCCTGAAATTGGCATTGACAGACTTATGGAAACCTACTTGCGTAAAGGGTATTCCACATCATGGATAAATCAAAGAATTAAAAGTATTGAAGTTCGTAAAGAACTTACGGATGAATGGGATAATAGAGGGGTTAAAAAAGGTCAGGAATATGCAATATTAACTGATGAAATAACAAAGGCTTGGGCTGGGTTAACAACTAAGCAATACAAGAGTTTAAAACAGTTAAAAAGAGAGAATTTGCGTGACCATATGACAAACCTTGAATTGGTTCTGAACATGCTTGCCGAGGCAACCACAACTGAAATCTCAAAAGAAAAGAAACCAAAGAGTTTTAAGGATAATCAAAGAATTGCGAAACAAGGGGGTACAATAGCAGGAAACACAAGAAAAGAAATTGAAGAGAAAACTGGAAAGAAAGTGGTTACAGACCAAAATGCAAAACAAATCATAAAACGAAAGAACAAAGAACTGGAATAATTAAGGCCAGTCTCGTTGGTCAGCTGAAAACAAGGGCCGTGCGGCCAGTAGAGTAATACCGGCCGCACCAGCCCTGAGAATACACTAATTTTCACCAAGGAAAACCTTCATATCTTCATCAACCGTTTGAATGCCTGTGATGCCGAACTTTTCCACCAGCACATTGGCCACATTTGCTGACAAAAATGCCGGCAGGGTGGGGCCGAGGTGAATGTTCTTCACACCAAGATACAACAAGGCAAGCAAAACAATAACCGCCTTCTGCTCATACCATGCAATGTTGTAAGCGATGGGCAGCTCATTGATGTCGTTGAGTTCAAACACTTCCTTTAGTTTCATGGCTATAACCGCCAGCGAATAGCTGTCGTTGCATTGTCCGGCGTCTAACACCCGGGGTATGCCGCCGATGTCGCCCAAAGGAAGCTTGTTGTAGCGATACTTGGCGCATCCGGCAGTGAGGATAACCGTGTCTTTTGGCAGTGCTTCAGCAAACGCTGTATAGTAATCACGGCTTTTCATGCGGCCGTCACAACCCGCCATCACAAAGAATTTGCGAATCGCACCCGACTTTACTGCATCCACGACCTTGTCGGCCAGTTGTATCACCTGGTTGTGCGCAAATCCGCCGATGATTTCGCCTTTTTCAATTTCTACGGGCGGCTCACAACACTTTGCATGTTCAATCACCTCTGAGAAATCCTTGCGGCCGCCTTCTTCTCTTTCCGGAATATGCTTCGAACCGGCCAAACCTGATGATCCGGTGGTGTAAATACGATCGGCATAGGTGGCACTTTTTAACGGGGGAACGATACAGTTGGTGGTAAACAGAATTGGCCCGTTGAACTTTTCGAACTCTTCGCGCTGCTTCCACCAGGCATTTCCATAGTTGCCCACAAAATGATCATACTTTTTAAAGGCCGGGTAATAATTGGCCGGCAGCATCTCACTATGGGTGTAAACATCCACGCCGGTTCCTTTTGTCTGTTCCAGCAAATCTTCCATATCGCGCAAATCGTGACCGCTGATAAGGATGCCGGGGTTGTTCCGCACGCCGATGTTCACCCTGGTGATTTCCGGGTTGCCGTAAGTGCTGGTGTTGGCTTTGTCCAATAGCGCCATCACTTCCACACCGAATTTACCACACTCCAGCACAAGGCCGGTCAGCTCATCCGCGCTCAGTTTGTCGTCCAGCGTAGCAGCCAGCCCCTTTTGCATAAAGGCATTCACTTCTTCATTGGTATAACCGAGGTTTCCGGCATGCTCGGCATAAGCTGCTATCCCTTTAATTCCATAAGTGATCAATTCACGCAGCGACCGGATGTCCTCATTCTTGGTCATCTGCAACACGCCAACCTGCTGCGCCCTTCTTTCATACTCGCCGGGAGTATAGGCACTCCAGCGGGCGGCCTCCGGCATCTCCTCCTTGTTGAGTCGGATGCCGGCATCTTCCATCCGGTTCTCCAAAGCTATACGCATGGCAAAACCTTCACGGATCTTGTCAATAAAGCGTTCTTTGTCGAAGTTGGCATTGGTGATGGTCATAAACAACCCCTCCTGGATAAAACGGTCTTCGGCGGGGGTTTCAATACCCTTTTCACGGGCAAGGTTGGTGTACACCGACATGCCCTTCAAAAAATACATCATTACATCCTGAATACCTGCTACTTCCGGTTCTTTGCCACAAACGCCTTTTACAGTACATCCTGTGCCTTTTGCGGCTTCCTGACATTGAAAACAAAACATGCTCATTTCTGATTTTTTTAGGTTTTTAAAATGGTTTTAGATTTTTGATTGATATGATGGCAGGATGATTAAATCCATTGCTCATTGATGACTTCCCCCCTGAGGCTTACCCTGACGGCTTTTACCGGCACTTTTCTGCCGGCCTTTTCTGTGGCTTGTTTGGCCAGTTGCAGCAAGCCTGTGCAGCATGGTACTTCCATCACCATTACCGTCAGGGTGTTGATTTCTGCCTGGTTGATCATGGCTGTAAGTTTTTCTATGTAGATCTCTTTGTTGTGATCAAGCTTCGGACAGGCGATGGCCAGCCCTTTCCCTCTCAGATGCTTTGAGTGAAAGTCGCCCATGGCAAAAGCCACGCAATCAGCCGCCAGCAAAACATCTGCTTTTCTGAAATACGGCGCCTGGGGATTTACAAGATGCATTTGCACGGGCCACTGCCTAAGCTCAGATGGCTGTCCGGCTGCTGTATGTGTTTGTGGCTCTGTGGCTGTTGCCACAGCAGCCGGGGCAGAAATGTTGTCGGCAAACTGCATCATGCGCGCTCCCGGACAGCCTCCTCCGCCGTGGGCATGACCGTTGCCATGATCGTGTGTGGCAAAAGTGACCCCTGCCACTTCCGCCTGTTTTTCCTGATGTGGGTTCTTCATCTCATGCGTTTTTTCTGTTTCTTTTGGAAAATCTTTTAATCCGGACAAATCCATTTCCGGCTTGTGCTCCTTGATGTAACGGATGCCCTGTTCCACAAACTCCCGTTGGTTGTGCTCAATCAGGTGGTTCAGGTGTGCCAGTACCGTGGCTGCCCCTTTTGGTGCAATACGCTCCATCACCTTGATCTCATCATAGGGTTCCGCTTCTCTTTCCTCAAGGGTTATTGCCCACACCGGACATTCCGGAATGCATGCTCCCAGGCCGTCACAATACAGGTCGCTGATCATGCGCGCCTTGCCGTCAATCATTTGCAATGCCCCCTCATGACATCCTTCCACGCACAGGCCGCAACCGTTGCAAAGCTCTTCATCTATTTTAATTATGGTCCTTTTCATCTTTGTTTATATTTTTGTAACTATTTGTTGTTTAACTATTTGTGATTATATTTAAGCTGCCTTCTACATCATCGCCAAACTTTTGCTTTCCATATAATTCCTGAACTCCGTGGTGAACTTTTTGTCAAGCCCGCCAAAAATGCAGTTTTTGACTGGACAGTTCGGACAATCCATCCGGCAATCGCTTTCTGATAAATCACCTTCTACGAGGCGATAAATGTCCATCAAACTGATCTCTTCTGCTTTCTTTCCAAGCCGAAAACCCCCACCCGGACCTCGTGTTGAAGTCAGATAGTGATTTTTTGCAAGCAGTTGCAATACCTTAGACGTGTGGTTCTTTGAAAAACCTGTTTGTTCGGCAATCTGTTGTGCATTCAGCAAACTGTGGCTCCTGGCAACAACCGACATGCTGTGGATTGCAATGCTGGCCGCTTCTGATATTTTAAAAATACTTCCCATAAAAAAGAAAAACAGTATTTGAATACGCAAAAGTATAAATGGTTTTTCTAACAAACAAATATTTCGGTATTATTTTTCTTAAATAAATAAAAAATTATTTGTTTTAGAATTTAGATGTGATATTAATTTGCTGATAAGAAAGGTTTTATAATAAAAAAACCCGCCGGCACAACCGGCGGGAAAAAACCAACATGAACAAAAAACAGGGGTTAAAAACTATCTAAGATACGGACTTGCTTTTTTTCAGCTTTGCATGCTTTAAGCAATTCAAAGAGCAAGATGTTTTCTGTTTCATTTTTGAATGCCTTCTGCACTTCTGCAGGAATGGGGTCTTCGGATTCAGGTGTGAACATGTCTGAGAGATCAAAAACCTGGTAAACTGCCTTTTCTCTTTGGCACTGGAAGGCCGACTGAATTTCTGCAGGAATCTCTTCCTCGGCTTCCGCCTTCAGTGGTTGAATTAATGCCCTGCCAAGCTTGTCAGTAAACACCAGGTTTCTGTTTGGATTTGCATTTGCCATTGAAATGCTGAAGATGATGGCTGCTGCGGTGATCATTATTCGTGTTTTCATGACTTAAAGACTTTTATGATGAATATTTTGCGTTTTCTTTTTCAGGTTCACCCAATGTATATCCATATCTGTGCCACAAGGTTTAAAATACTGAAAAATAGATATTTATGACAAAGCTTCCACATAAGTACAATAAAAATATTGTACGCAATCGTACACCTTTTAGCGTTATCGAACAAAACATTCAAGCATTTTTTGTATCTTTGGATGTGGTCAGTTTTCCACACAACTATCATATTTCTTATGGCCCTTATACAAATCATCGACGACGATACCTATATATGCAAGCAACTGGAGGAATATCTCCGAAAAAAGGGGTATCGTGTGCAAACGGCATATACGGCCAATAAAGGACTAAAGGCGATCAGGAATGCACAGGTGGATTTTGTGTTGTGCGATTACCGCTTGCCGGATGCGGACGGTGAAGAAGTATTCGCCAGGATTCGCAAACTTGATCCGCTTGTGCCGGTTGTATTCATGACCGCTTACGCTGATGTTCGAACCGCTGTTAAGATGATCAGGGCCGGTGCCAGGGACTATATCGTAAAACCACTGCTGCCGGAAGAAATTCACAAACTGATTCAGAAAGGAACCAAGCCCGCAACCGTAACTCAGGCAGTTTTTGAACAGAGCTTTGTAAAAGGAAAAGGATCGGCCATTCAGAATGTGCTCAATCATGTAGAGCTGGTGGCTCCCACCGACTTGTGTATCCTGATCGAAGGAGAAACCGGCTCAGGCAAGGAGTATATCGCAAGGGCCATACACTACGCAAGTCCACGAAAAAGCAAGGCTTTTGTGGCCCTCGACTGTGGTGCCTTACCCGGCGAACTGGCCAACAGCGAGTTGTTCGGACATGTAAAAGGGGCATTCACCGGTGCCATTCAGGATAAGGCCGGTTGTTTCGAAACCGCGCAGGGCGGCACATTGTTTCTTGATGAGATAGGAAACCTTTCCAACGAAAACCAGATGAAGCTGTTACGTACCCTGCAGGAAAAATCCATCACCCGCCTGGGCGACAACAAAAACATTGAGGTTGATGTCCGGATCATCGTAGCCACCAATGATGACCTGAAAAAAGACGTTGTGGAAAACCGTTTCCGCGAAGACCTCTATCACCGGATCAACGGATTCAAAATATCTTTACCGCCAATCAGGGAGCGGAAGGAAGACATCCTTGAGTTTGTCCGCCACTTTATGAGCAGTGCCAATCTGGACTTTGACAAAAAGGTAGATGCCCTTGACGATGAGGTCAGGGAAATATTTATGAAATACCCCTGGCCGGGAAACATCCGAGAGTTGGAGAATGTAGTCAAAAGATGCGTGCTGCTGGCCAAAGGCAGCCTCATCACCGCCGATACCCTCCCTGACGAAATCAGGTATGCCGGTTATGTCACAGATGCTGAATCCGCCATTTCCCTCCCCGGCAAAATACCAAGCCTCCGGCAGGCGGCAATGGCCGCTGAACGCGAAGCCATTATGCTGGCCCTCAAAGAAACAGGCTTTAACAAATCTAAAACAGCTGAAATGCTTCGGGTTGATCGCAAAACACTCTACAACAAAATGAAAGAGTATGGCATCCGAACGGGTTATCACAAATGACGATCCGGGGCATATCGTGTTTACAACCCAAAGCTGCATAAATGATTTGAAGGCAGTCGTCATACACCTACCACTGTCAACAAAACGAGTTTCTTTACTCAGTTCCTGATGAGGACCACCTGGGCCCTGTCGGCATTGCGGATATCGCGATAAAACGCGATAAAATCCTCGTATTTCTCAGGCGGATGGATGCCGGATCGGGAATAAAACTGCCTGCTGTACACCAAAGCCCGGTCTTCAATCGTATAGCTGGCCTTGTAATAACCAAAATCGTTGTCTATTTCAATCGCTTCGGGAACAAAGGATATATCAAAAGCGTCGGGTATCTCCCATCTCACCGTATCACTATACAGTCCGCTGGCAGACACGCGCACCCTGTGCACCCTTTCTCTGTAAGCAGGAGGCACCGATTCCTGTTGTGAAAAAACATTGGGTTGAAACAA
>SKTQ01000084.1 GCA_007122505.1 Bacteroidales bacterium
CCACATCTATGTCGCCGGTTACATTGGTGTCCGTGCGCGGGTTGTCCGTAACGCCGTCGCTCCACTGTGTAAAATGATAACCTTCGCCGGGAACAGCTTCAACGGCAGTGCCATCTCCGCCATGGGCAACCTGCTGTTCTGTCTCTCCCAAAAGAGAACCGTTGGCTCCTGCGCTGTATAATAAGGTATACACATCAGTAGCAAATTCAGCAACCACATCTATGTCGCCGGTTACATTGGTGTCCGTGCGTGGGTTGTCCGTAATGCCGTCGCTCCATTTTGTAAAAAGATATCCTTCATCGGGAACAGCTTCAACGGAAGTGCCATCCCCTCCATGGGCAACCTGCTGTTCTGTCTCTCCCAAAAGAGAACCGTTGGCTCCTGCGCTATACGATAATGTATACACATTGATAGAAAAATCAGCATGAATGCTGTGATCCGTTGTAACATTTGAAAAGGTATAGGACACTGTTGCTCCGACACTGGTGCCGTCAACCAACACATCGGCAATATGATAACCAACATCAGGAATAATGGCAAACGACTGGTCCTCACCGAAAAGGACTTCAACATCTCCTTCCGGGTCGATCAACCCTCCATCGCCTGCGGTGGCTGTAATAAAAAAGCTTTGTGGTTTAAACAAGGCGGTTACTTCCAGATTGGCCGTCACGTTGGTGTCTGTTCGAGGATTGTCAGTAACACCATCGCTCCATTCGTCAAAAAGGTACCCTTCATCGGCAATCGCTTCAACAGGTGTGCCGTCTCCACCATGTTCAACCACCTGCTCGTTATCTCCGGCAAGACTGCCGTTTTCTCCTGCCATGTATATCAATGTGTAAGAAAACAAGGCAAACTCCACATGGATGGTGTGATTTTGTAATACGTTAACAAAAGTATATTCGTCTTGTACATCTGTAATAAGTCCATCAACAATTACACTTTCAACATAATAGCCTTCATCCGGGTGAAATGTAAACGTCTGATTGTTTCCATAAAGCACCTCCACATCGCCTGCCGGGTCTATGCTTCCCCCTCCGGAAGAAGTGGCTGCAATGGTAAAGATGACCGGTGAAAAATCAACGTGAATGGTGTGGTTCTGCGTTACTTCGGCAAAAGTGTAGCTGTTATCCACATCTGCCACTTCCCCATCCACAAAAACAGCTTCCACCTGGAATCCTGTTTCAGGCAGAAAGTCAAAAGTAATCGTTTCTCCATGTGTTACGGTCACTTCACCGGAGGGGTCTATGGCCCCATTTTCTCCTGAAGTGGCTGTAATTGTATATTCATTTAATGCAAAATGGGCCGTCAGGTGCCGGTCGGTTTCGGCTACAAATGTATAATTTGCACCCGCCGTTCCCTCTTCATCCATCACAACTTCACCATTTTCTGTCCAATGAATAAAGTTATAGCCTGTTTCCGGAATGGCAGAAAGCGTTACCTCTTCTCCGAAAACATACACACCTGTTCCTTCTATTGTTCCTGCACCCTCCGGTTCTGCCCCGGCCGTTATTTCAACAGTCAGAATGTCAAAAATAGCCGTCAGGGTTACGTCGTTTGAAGGCATGGTGAACAAAAAACTTGTGTCACCTGAGACATGGTTGTCTCCTTCTGTCCATTCAACAAATGTAAATCCGACAGAAGGATTGGCAACAACCAGCACTTCCGTTCCCACAGTAAACCATCCTCCACCACTTACAGCACCACCCTCTTCAGGTTCAGCAACCAGGGTCAGTTGATAAAGTTCGGATATATTCAAAACAGCATGTTCGGAGATTACCACACAGCCGTCTCTTTCCAAAACCACCCGGTACAATGTCCCATGGTCATCAATAGAAATATTCGCTTTGATCAGCTGATCAGTGTCGGTGCCCGTATACTCCTCATTATCTGACAGGTCTGTCCATATTCCGTTTGTCAGTTTTTGCCACTGATAGTTTACCAATGGTGCCGATGGTATGGTGCTGACCATAAATATTGCCATGTTGTCCGGTTCCACGGTTACATCCTGTGGCTGGGCAATGATTTCGATCAAAGGACTGATAATACCGTCGATATATGTGGTGGGGATTGTCTGGCCGGGTGACGAATTGAAAAATGATGCTGTTGGGATAAATGTCAAATCAGCAACGCCACCTGCATACTCAAGTGAAATTGAAAACAGATTTGCACCGGCAGGAACAGTCACCCCGCTCACAAAGTTATACCAGCTTGCCGTCAGCCTTTGTTGAACACTGTTATAGTTGAAGATAAAGTTGGCATCATCAACAGCCGGGTGTTTATCTGTTATCGTAATGCTTCCCGGATTGATTTTTTGTGGGTCAATGGATATTGCCAGCTGCCACAGCATGACACCGGTAAAACCGGTGTCTATAGTGACCGGTACAGTCAGAACATCACCGGAACAAGCCTCTTGGTTTGCAATACTTACCTGGATCTGTGTTTGCGCAGTCACACCAATGACTGCAAAAACCATCAACAGTGCAATGATTACACCCTTGATTTTGTTGTTTTTAAGGGTAATTATGCTTCTCATGGGAAAATCTGCTTTTGGGGGTTAATTCTTTGATTTATTTAATATTGCGAAGTTACGGTTTTTTCTTAAAGAATCAATGCCTGCGAAAGCACTTCATCAAAGAAAAAACAACTGTTACGCAATCCGGACAGCAAAAGATCGTTTTGGCTTCCTTCACTATCTAAAATACATTAATCCAAATAATTGTTTAACAATGATGTGTTTTTATGAAAAAAGCCGGCCCAGGTTTGTTTATTACAGACACCCGATGGCCGGCATTTCACAGAAATAATTTATGTAATGGGGTTTTGTGTGTGTTTCCTCACTGATTTAGAAGAACGCCACCCTGTTGTCCTCAATGTTTGCATTTTGTTTGATGGCCTGAAATGTTTGCGCGGGCACCCTGTTGCGGAAAGCATCCCTCAGGGGTCTTTTTGCCTGTGTTAAGTCTTCAGGCAGCGTAACATCATCCACCCTTGTAATTTCAACAACAAACACGCCGTTGTTGCCTTTGATCGGCCCTTGCCTGGTTTTGGAAATATCGGCAAACAAAGCACCGATCACCCTGGGTTCCGGGCCAACACCTGGCAAGTTCCGGCTGTTGAAGTTCAGGTTGCTTGCTTCTTTGATTTCCAGGTTCAATTCTGCGGCCAGTTCTTCCAGTGATTTATTCTCTGCCAGAAGGGTCTGCATTTCTTCTGCAATCATTTGCTGTTTTCTTTCTTTCCTGGCAATCTCCATGATCTCCTCGCGAATCTGGCTGAGGCTTGGAATTCCTTCTTCCTGCTTGCCTGTAAGCTTTGCGACTACAAAAAGATTTTCCAGTTCAAAAATCCGGCTATAGTCCCCCACACTGGTGTTTTCGTCAAAGGCCCACTGGACGATGCTTCTTCCTTGGGCAATTCCTGGAAGGGTGCGATCCATTTTCCCGACGCGGTCCACTGTCCGGGAGTTAAGGTCTGCTGCTTCGGCGGCAGCTTCAAAATCCCTGATTCTTCTTAGTTCTGAGGCAAAGCCGCTGATCCGTGCATATACATTTTGATAGGTTCTGTTTCCGGGCTCTATTTCCCGGACAATTTTTGCCACCTGTACTTTTCTGTTAAGCGGTGATTTGCCTGTTACCTGGATCACATGGAAGCCAAACTCGGTTTCCACTGTAAGAAATGATCCAACGGGAGCTTCCACAACGGCTTCATTGAAGGGCCTGACCATGGCTCCGTCGGGGAACCAATCGAGGTCGCCCTGGTTCATGGCAGCACTGGGGTCGTCGGAAAGGTTCATGGCCAGTACGGGAAATTGTGCGGGGTTGTTACGCACCACCCTGAGGATGCTGTCAGCTTTAGCCTCAGCCTGGGCATAGGAACGGGTGATGTCAGGCGCAGATGCGGCAGAACCCTGGTATGCAACCAGAATATGTCCGGCCCGCATGGAGTCGGGACGCATCTGGGCATCCTTTAGCATGGCAATTACATAAGCGTTGTTTTCCATGTAAGGCCCGATGATCGTACCCACTTCGACACCAAATATTTCGGGGTCGATCTGGGGAGATAATTCACCCATAGAGTAAAAGGTGGGGTCAAAACGACGGTCCGACATTGAGTTTACAAAGGATTCAACGTTGGGAACATTTGGAAGGTCTTCTTTGATCAGCAATATTTCATTGCGTGTTTGTTCCCGGTCCTCTTCTGATGGGAACACCTGTAATGATACATAGGTTATATTGCGTGAAGCTTCCTGCCTGAACCGGTGCTTGTTTTCCTCATATACCCTGCGCAGATCCCTTTCGGAAATATTGATCTCCTCCTCAATGGATTCATGGGGTTGATAGATGAACCGAACATTGGCTCTTTTGTTCCGGTGCATATAGTCCATGGCGGCCATATCAGATGGCACCATAAAGGCTTTGGCAATCATATTGTGATACTTGCTCTCTCTCCTGTCGCTTTTGATGAATTGCTCCAGCATTACCCACTGGCGGCGTACCGAAGGGTCGAGCCTGTCAAAGTTGCGCAAAAAATCTGCTACCTGTTCAGGGTCATACGCACCTGTTGCCGGATCTGCAAAACTTTGCCTCAGAACGGGGTGGGGGTCTGTTCCGTATATCATGTCGAACAGCTCTTCTGAAGACACTTTTAGCCCAAGTTGGTCAAATTTTTCATCCATCAAAATCTCCTTAACCATCTCGTCCCACACCTGTTGTCTGATCTGGAAGTGCTCCTGGGGCCCGGCTGAAACGCCTGTCTGGTTTTGCCAGTTTTCAATTTGCCGTTGTGCCCTCATCTCAAATTGCTGATAAGGGATGGCGGTTCCGTCAATGCGGCCCACATCAAAACGGGGCTGGCGCATTGGTCCGTAACCCAGGAAGTCACCAAGCACAAAAGCCGCCAGGCCGACGCCAATCACCACTATCAACAGTCCCGAATAATTTCGTATTTTTTGTATTACAGCCATTGTTAATCGTCGTTTAAAATTTTGGAGTGCAAAGATAATAATATTTGTTTACCGTTTCACCAGTAACACTGGATTAATCGCAAGTATTGGGCATTTTTTCTTAAAGGGAAACTTTGTGGTGGCGCACCTTGATGAGTTCCACACGTTTTTCACTGACCTGCAGAATTTTTATGTGTGTGTTGCCAATATCAATTTCTTCTCCCCTTGCGGGAATGCTTTCCATATGGTTGATGACAAGCCCGCCAAGGGTTTCATACTCGTCGGAATCAGGAAGGTGCAGGTTGTATTTTTCATTGAGATAATCTATTTCCAAGCGTGCGCTGAATATGTATTCGTCCGGACCTGTTTGTTTTTCTGTTAGATCTTCCACATCGTACTCGTCATCAATTTCACCGAAAATTTCTTCAATAATGTCTTCGATGGTGATGATTCCGGCAGTGCCACCGAACTCATCCACAACAACAGCAAGGCTTTTTCGCTGCTGCAGCAGGTTTTGCAGCAATTTGGAGGCCAGCATTGTTTCCGGCACCAGTATTACAGGCCGAATGATGTCCTGAATCTGGCCCGGCTGGGAAAAAAAGTCAAATGCGTGCACATACCCCACCATGTCATCAATAGATTCGTTGTACACCAGGATTTTGCTAAGGCCTGTTTCTGAAAATATTTTTCGGATGGCCTGTATGCTTTCCGTTTGTGACACCGCTACGATTTCTGTTCGCGGCACCATGCACTCGCGCAGCTTGATCTCGGGAAATTCAATGGCGTTACGGATAATCTGAAGATCCCTGTGCTGGTCTTCGCTTTGTTCATCTTTCCGGCCAAACTCTTTCAGGAAGTTGTCCATATCGATGGCATCAAAAACCTTTCCGGTTGCAGTTGTGTCGGTTTTCAGGAGGCTTTTCATGATGAGGTTTGACAAAGACATGGTAAAGGCAATGATGGGATACAATATATAATATATGATTGTTACCGGCAAAGCAAATATTCCCAAAAAACGGTTGGGGTTGATCCGGAACAGGGTTTTGGGCAGAAATTCGGCAAAAACCAGGATGACCAGGGAGGAAATGATGGTTTGCATAACAAACACACCGGCATCACCCTTTACAGGCTCTGGCAGCACCTGATACAAAAAAGGTTCCAGCAGAGCGGCAAAAGATATGCCGTATACCACAAGCGCAATGTTGTTTCCAACCAGCATGGTGGAAATAAAGCTTGATTCCGAACGAACAAAACGAGACATCAGCCGGGCAGAGAAGCCCCCTGATTGTTTATCTACTTCAACTTTCAGTTTGTTGGCGGCAACAAAAGCGATCTCCATGCCGCTAAAGAAAGCAGAGAGAAATAAGCTGAGAAGGATAATGGTCAGGTCATTCATGGTTGAGTTCTCTATCAGTCGCTGCTTTCCCGGGTATCTATGCGGATTGTTCCGTGTGGCCTGAGTATGCGCCATTGGTCAAAGCGTTCATCTGCTTCGAAGCCCTCACCATAAAGTACTTCATTTTCGGTAGTGATCTTCACGAATTTTTCCGAATAAATGATTTCTTTTTTCTGATCCCAGATCAGTTGTTCCGTGTTGAGCTGTTCACCCAGCTCATTGATAACCACCACATCGTTGCGAGCTTCAATGATTTCAGTGTCTTCGTAGCTAATGGCATACCTGGCCGACATGCTGGAGGTTTCCCTTTTCAATGTGTCAAAAAAAATCACATGCAGGCCCCTTGGCAATTCAAGATATGTCTGCTCGTTTTCGAAGCGGTCCATTTGTTCGGCTTGCAACAGCATCCTGATATATCCATGATCACTGTAAATGATTTCCACATCAAAGGCTGACTCTACCGGTCCGTCTTCCCTGTGTGTCATGGCATCAATGGTTTGCAGGTCGCTCCGGCACGAAAAAAGAAGCATCATTATCCAAAGGATAGTGATGCTTTTGCTCATATGCGGGGTTTTCATGATCTGTTGGCTAGCCTTCCGGCTTATGTTTTGATTTGTTGCCTGTTTGTTTCCTCTCGGCCTAAACGTGGCGTGTTTGGTTTGGATGTGGTCCCGGAGGATCGGATATTTAGCGTGCCCTGATGGTGGTTGTTCTGTTTATCCAGCATTCCACGCGATAGCTGTCACCTTGTGAATATCCGTGAAAGAAAATGTCTTCACCATTGGGAAAATATTGTCTGTATACGCCGGCGAGGTCTCTGGCTCTGTTTCTCACAGCTTCATCTTCGGCAACCCTGGCTGCCTCGTTAAATTTGTCAACGGCGGGCCAAAAGGCTGTTTTCCTGGTAAACTCATCATCACCACATTCGCTGGCGCTGGCAGCATACATTTCTCCGATCAGGATAAGTGGGCGGCCATCGGTGGGGCTTGTTTCATGAGCTTGCCTGGCGAATCCGCGCGCTTGCGGAAGTCGCTGCAGCTGCCGGTAGCTGATCTCCGCCATTTGCCAGTAGGCGCGAAAAATACGGTCTTTATGTCTTTCCGGGTCTGTCTCGGTATATTGGTCAACAGCCTGCTGGAAGTAATTGATGGCCGACTGCCAATTTTCACGGTCACTTTCCAGCCGCCCCATCAGGAAGGCAGATTCAGCATCGGGCTGAAGCTCATAAAGCTTTTTTGTGGCATAATAAAACAGGTCTTCAGCTGTACATCCGGCATTGTCAAGCATTTCCGTGATACGGTGCAACAGTTCAATATCTTCGGGGTTTTCTTCGAACCTGGGTCCAAAAACCTGGATCAATCCTTCACAGGTAGCATAAGGTTCAAACAAGGAGCGAACGTTGTTTTTGGCGGTCAGGAAAGGACGCTGATCGTCTGGCTTGGTTTCCAAATTGTAATCAATAATGTTGGTTGCTCTGTCAAAGGCCTCTATGATGGCATCCTGCTCCAGCAATCCGGATTCAGTGAGCCAGATCACCGATTGAAAGTTAATGATCAAAACGGGGGCTTCTGTTGACATTCCCTGCAACCCGATGCTGCGTTCAGTTAGGTCGTACAGCTCCTGAACACGGGTAGGCCGAACCTGGTAAAGGCGGGCGGCCTGCCTGCCCAGCACAAAACCTTCTTCGCCAAAAGTTTCTATGCGCCTTTGGTAAATCATCATTAAGGTGTCTACCCATGCATCCTGCCTTTCAGGATCAGTTTCATTGTTAAAAAAGTATGCGGCCATCGCGGTGCCGTGCAGATAAATGTTTCTGGTTGCCCTTGGGCAATGTTCAAACATATACCTCCATGGGCCCCACGCCATTTCAAAGTTTCTGTGCCTGTAATACTGATCATACAAATTCCAGTTTCTGACACATGTCGCACTGTCCTCTCCGAATGGGGAGTCTGTATTTTGAATGATCGTGCTCATGTCGGTTGGGATGGCATGACTGGCAACAGCCTCTGTGCTGTTTGAACCCATGCTAAAAAAAGCACCGGTGAAGAGAATGGCCATCAAGGCCAGGGAGATCAATTTCATCGCTTTCATTTTTCTTGCTGTTATATGAGTTGTTTATATGTGTTTTTCGGAAACAACCGGTTTAGTGGAACAATCTTCTTATAAACCAGCGTTCATAAATATTAATTCCGATATTAAGCATGTAGAAGTTTTCCTGCATCATTTGATCGGCACCGGGGTCACGCCTGCTATATTCAAAGTTTATCCGCAGACCGGATAGCGTACCCCTAATCGGCACAAAAGTACCAAAACTTATGCCAAACTCTGTGAGTTCTTCGCCGTTTGGCATAAAGTAGGATTGTCCGTAGCGTATTCCGCCTGAATAACGCATCCTGTGTAGAAGGGTTGAAAAGGTCTCAATGGTTGGGCGGAACTCCACGCCAAGTGCAATCCGGTAGCTGTCATTAAACTGATCGGGTTTGTTTAAAAAGTTGAATGATTCCCAGTTTTGCCATTGATAGTCAATGCCTGCAGCCCAGTTTCTGTTGAAACGGCCATAGATGCCTGCCCCATAATAGGTAGGGATGGTAAGCCGGTCTTCGGCCAGCTCAAAATGGGCAATGGTGTCGAAAGCCATTTCACCCGGTAACTTGCGCCTCAGGGTTTCCGTACTTCGGATATTAACGCCTTGTTCGGTTCCGTAAGTGGCGCCAATTGTCAGGTAACGATGGTCGGAGAACCGGTGATGGTATTGCACACCATATCCAATTACCCATCCGGATACCCGGTTGTTGTTTGCAAGGTTGGTTTGAAACACTCCGGCAGAATCCGAAGAGACAGAAGCTTCATAGACAAGGTTTCCAAACAGGTAAGACATGTTGGCTCCCACTGAAAACCCATTAAACAGTTCAAGGGAGGTGCCAAAAAACAACTGGTTGACCCCGCCGCTTCCTTCATAGAAGTAGTTCACCATACCGGCCTGCGGGTGCTCATCAGATTCGCGAATGGTATATCCTACCTTGCTAAAAGGCTTCAGCCCGGCGGCAAAAGACATCCAGGATGTCACGGGAAAACCCACAGAAAGGTTACCCAGCGAAATATAGTCTGACTGTTGCCTGACATCAGCTGCTTTTTGTTCATAGAAATGGGCGAACAAGGTGCTTTCGAACACAAATGATGTGGAATCAATGGCCGCATAGGATGCCGGGTTGACATCATTGATGGAAATATTGCTTCTGAAGGCCTGGTTTATACCGCCCATGCCCATGTTTTGAAGATATTGGTTGTGCCTCAGCTCTCCCAGCCCATACAAGGAATAAGGAATATTGACGGAGTTTTGTGCAATGCTGTTAAGGGGTGTCAACATTGCTAAAAACAAAAGTATTACCGTTAACGCGGAGAAATATATTCTAGAGA
>SKTQ01000164.1 GCA_007122505.1 Bacteroidales bacterium
AGACAACCTTCTTGTTGAGGTAGTTTGGGGAAGTTTACCAAACTGGACCAGTAATTTTTACAGGGTTGCTTCAACCAATGTTGGCGCCAACCGGGTGGCTTACGGATTCAGCGACTGGAATGATATACCACCATTTAGCGGAACATCTGCTGTCAGGCCAAACCTTTGGCTTGCATTTGCAGCTGAAGCAACTGACGATGTAGTTGATTTGAATTTCATTGTACTTGGTGAAGAAGAGGAAGCTTTAGAGAATGCTGCTGTTCGCATCGGTTCTATGGATAAACTCACAGATGAGTTAGGAACTGTAAGTTATACATTATTGCCGGGTATTTATCAGTATTTTGTAACCAAAGAGAGCTATCTGCCCCATGTTGACGAGGTAGACCTTGTAGAAGACACAGATGTGGAAGTTCACATGCTTCTGGAAACATTCCCGGTCACATTTAATGTGAATCTCTCCAGAGCCATCGAATTCAACTTGCTGGAAAACTTTAATCCCAATGGTCACCACATTATGATTACCGGTGATATGGTGGATTGGGCTGTTCCCGGAGAAAAACCTGACAAGCAGATTATGGAGCAAATCAGTGAAGATCCTCCGATATACAGCATCACCCATCACCTGGTTCCGGGCGAGTATTTCTATAAATATTTTTCTGATGCCATTGGTGAAGGTTGGGATGGCGGCGAATGGCCCGGCGATCCAAACAGACATATCGAAGTTATTGAAGCCGAAATGATCATTGACGAAATGTTCGGCCCGGATGATCTCTCTGTTGTCGAATCAGGAGACGTCAGCCTCACATTGTTCCCCAATCCTGCCCGCACTACCCTAAATATGCGTTCAAATGAAGACATTACCAACGTACGCATTGTGGACATCCTCGGACAGGTGGTTTACAGCCGGTCAATCAGCGGTGCAACCCACCATGAAATAGATGTGAGCGGTTTCAAGACCGGCATCTACATGGTACAAGTTACCACAACACGCGGTGTTGTAACCCACAGGGTACAAGTTACACGCTAATTACAGATTACAAAAGGCCAGCAGGCCTGATAAAAGACGGGTTGCTCCATAAGAGCAACCCGTCTTTGTTATATAAGTCTTTGATTAACAGCCCCAATAACTCAGGTAAAAAATTATCCGGAAGAGGTTTATTGCATGGTTGGATAATCGGTATATCCTTCCGCTCCTCCCAGATAGAAAGTCTCCTTGTCGGGTTCTGCTAATTGGGCATTAACCTTCAGGCGAACTACCAAATCGGGATTGGCAATAAAGGGTTTTCCGAAAGCGCTCAAATCAGCATGTCCGGCTTCTGTCATCTTACGTGCACTTTCGTGACCATGGCCGCCACAGGATATCATTGTACCCTGGTATATTTTGCGATAATATGGAACCACCGTTGGCACCGTTCCGAGCAGCCGCTCCTCTGGTGTCATCATTTCACTGATATGCAAGTATGCCAAAGTATAATCATTGAGCCTGTCGACAATCCATCCGTAGGTCTTTTCGGGCTGTGAGTCTTCCATTCCCTTTTTAACAGAGCGTGGCGATAAACGCAGGCCTACTTTAGATGACGGTAAATGATTCAATATTTCATCGATCACTTCAAACAAGAAGCGCGCCCTGTTTTGCACCGGGCCTCCATATTCATCGGTACGTTTATTGGTACCATCCATGATAAATTGATCAATAAGGTATGAGTGTGCACCATGAATTTCCACCCCGTCAAACCCCGCTTCAATTGCATTTTTTGCCGCCCGCCCAAAATCTTCTACCGTATATCGGATTTCTTCAAGGGTCATGGGGCGAGAATATTCAAAGGGTTTACGGCCCTCGTATGTAAGGATGTCGGGGCGGTCGGGCTTCACCTTTGAAGCAGCCAGCGGGGCTTTGCCTTCAGGTTGCAGGGAAGGGTGTGACCACGGCCCTACATGCCACAGTTGTAAAAAAATCTTGCCGCCGGACTCATGCACAGCCCTGGTTACTTTTCTCCATCCGGCTACTTGTTCCGGTGTGTAACAACCCGGTGAACAGGTCAGGCCATATCCTTCGGGGGATATTTGACTGCCCTCGGCAATAATTAGGCCGGCGGATGAGCGTTGTCTGTAATAGCTTGCCATCAGGTCGTTGGCAGCCAGTGATGAAGCATCCGCCCGGCGCCGGGTCAGCGGCGCCATAACGACGCGGTTATTCAACAGCAGGTCCCCTAAGCTGTATGGCTGAAATAATGGATGTGCAGGTTGTTCCATATTATTAGTTTTTTGATGTTTTTTTTGATGAGAAGGGGGTGTTGCCCGATGTTTTCCAAAAACACCAGGCCTTGTTCAATGTCCTCTCCTATCTTCCTGTATAAGGCACACCGGATTTGATCCATTCCGGGGCTTCCTTTCCCCTCAGATAATGATCAAAGTATTCTTTCATCCGGATGGTATAATCCAGCTTGTTTGGGTATTTCTGTAAGTGATGGGGTTCTTCCCGGTATTGCAGAAAGATCAC
>SKTQ01000317.1 GCA_007122505.1 Bacteroidales bacterium
CTCCCATTGAAGCAGGACTCGGTTGGGCCACAAAGTTTACTGATGAAAAAGACTTTGTCAACAAAGAAAATCTCCTGAAACAAAAAACGGAGGGAATTAGCAGGCGCCTCGTGGGTTTTGAGTTACTGGATAAAGGAATACCAAGGAAAGGATACCGTATTTTGGATGCTGACGGAAATCCGATTGGAGAAGTAACTTCAGGAACTATGTCGCCAACGCTGAAAAAGCCTATCGGTATGGGTTATGTAAAAAAGCCTTTTGCCAAAGCAGACACAGAGATTTTTGTAGAAATCAGGGGTAAGTCTTTGACTGCTAAAGTCGTAAAACTTCCTTTTTACAAAAAAACTTCTTGAAAACCTGGTTAACAAATACCTTATGTACAGCGAAACAGGGAAGTATCCGGTATCTGTCTGCCTTTCTCCTTTGTCCTGGTCTTTGTTCTCGAAGGAAGATGCCGTGGTGATTGTTACCGACATTTTCAGGGCTTCAACAGCGATCTGTGCGGGTTTTGAAAATCGGGTAGCGGCAATTATACCTGTAGAGACCATAGCCGAAAGTGAACAATGGAAAGCCAAAGGTTATATTTCGGCAGGTGAACGCGACGGCAAAACCCTTGACTGTGCTGATTTCGGGAACTCCCCTTTCAATTTCATGGCCCCGGAACTTAAGGGACAGGTGATTGTGATGAATACCACCAATGGGACAAGGGCCATTAAAATGGCAGCTCAAAAAAACAACACTGTCGTTATTGGCGCATTCACCAACCTCTCGGCAGTATGTAAATACGCCATGGGTCAACAAAAAGAAATCATCATCCTGTGTGCGGGCTGGAAGGACAGGTTCAGCATGGAAGACAGCCTGTTTGCCGGGGCAGCCGTTGAATATCTTATCCGTGAAGGTGCCGGCGACTATCATACGGTTTGTGATTCGGCCATTGCCTGTGCCGAGTTGTGGAAAAATGCCGGTCACGATCTACCGGCCTTTATTGAAAAAGCGGCACACCGGCACCGTCTCAGGCGGCTTGGACTCGACGACATCATCCCCTACAGTTTACAAACCGACACTACAAAGGTCGTTCCTGTGCTTCATGGCGACCGCTTGATTGCCATTAATTACAAATAGCGATTTTTCTTATCTGTTATACGCCTGAAATTTCATAATTTTAGACCAAAAATTATTTATTTGTTATTATGGTTTTATATTTTTATGATGAAACCAGGTAATCAGGTCTGAAATTTTTTATGAAGAAATTAAGGTCATTATTTTTTCTGATAATCAGAACGATAGTATTTCTGTTTGTCTTGCTCCAGCCGGGAACAAACGGCTTTTCGTTTGGTTTTTTTGCGCACCGCAAAATAAACCGCATGGCGGTATTCACTTTGCCTCCGGAAATGATCGGACTATACAAGCACCATATTGAATTTTTGTCGGAACGTTCTGTTGACCCCGATAAGCGGGCACATGCGGTAGCCGGAGAAGCACCCAGGCATTACATTGACATTGATCATTTCGGTGACTCACCTTTTGATATTATGCCACGAAAATGGCAGGATGCCGTTGAGCTTTTTACCGAAGACACTTTGATGAAATATGGTGTGTTGCCTTGGCATATTGATGTGATGATGCAACGGCTCACCCGGGCATTTATCCAAAATGACATGGATCGGATATTACTGCTTTCCGCACATCTTGGCCACTATATTGCCGATGCCTGCACGCCTTTGCACAACACGAAATTTTATAACGGGCGAACGCCGGCACAAAGAGGCATTCATGCATTCTGGGAAACACGATTGGTTGAATTATATTCCCATACCTATAATTTCTTCACCGGGAGAGCAGAATATATCCATGATCCATTGGAAAGGGCATGGGAGCTGGTTGAGATCAGTCATTTGAAAGTGGATACCATATATATGGTTTTTGACAGTTTACTGATACATTTTCCGGCCGACAGGATGTATGCGCATGAGATGCGTGGACAGGCAACCCACCGTGTTTACTCGCGGTCATTTTCTGCTGCCTTTCATGACGGTCTCAACGGCATGGTTGAAAGACAGATGCAACTTGCGGTGAGATCCGTTGGTGATTACTGGTTTACCGCCTGGGTAAATGCCGGACAGCCTGATCTTACCCTGATGGAGCAACAAAACATAAGCAACCGGTTTTTGAGATGGCTGCGAAAAGAGGAGCGGACATGGGCAGATGAAATGGAAGCATCCGGAAGGTCATATGATCAATAAAAATTTTTGTTTTTGTGCAACAAAAACAATAAGTTTTTGTTAAATGAACTGCTACACTCATTTATAGGTAAATTTTCCTTAAATTCGTCGGTGAAAATAAGTGTACTCATTTTTCATTCCTGATTATTGAGCTAAGAAATGGGATATATCAAATTTGACAAAACACAGTTGATCAACCTGGAGTATTCTCTTGACAAAGAGATGGTTAGGTCAAACAGATCTGGTGCTTTTTCGTGCACCACCATTGTTGGGTGCAATACACGCAAGTACCATGGATTGCTAATCAGCAAACAGCCACAGCTTGATGGAGAGCATCATGTCTTGTTGTCAAAGATTGACGAAAGCGTTATTCAGCGCGATGCAATATTTAATTTGGGGGTAAACAAATACCCGGGAAAATTTGAACCGAAGGGGCATAAATATATCCGGGATTTTACCGCGGATATTATTCCGGTGGTTACATACCGTGTTGGTGGCGTTGTGTTGACGAAAGAAACGATGTTTGTTACTGAAAAGGAATTGGTGATGATCCGATATACGCTTCAGGAAGCACACTCCGCTACCCGATTGCGGTTTCAGCCATTTCTGGCATTTCGGAATATTCACTCGCTGAGTAAAAGAAACATCTATAACGATACAAAATATACAGCCATAACCAACGGGATAAAAGTCAGAATGTATGAAGGATACCCCCATCTGCATCTGCAATTGTCAAAAAAGAGCGGAGAATATGTTCATGCACCCGATTGGTATAATGACCTGGAATACGTGCAGGAAGCTGCCCGTGGTTATGAAGCCCATGAAGATCTTTTTGTTCCCGGTTTTTTTGAGGTTCCCATTAAGAAGGGAGAAAGCATCATCTTTTCTGCATCCACCACTGAAGTTCAGCCAGGCTCTTTAACCAGACTCTTTAACAGTGAGCTGAAAAAAAGAATTCCGAGGGATTCTTTCAGAAACAGTTTGTACAACTCAGCCAGCCAATTCTTTGTTTCGAAAGACCATGAAGCGTCGATCACGGCCGGATTCCCCTGGTTGGGATTCTCTGGTCGATATACCTTTATATCCCTTCCCGGCCTGTCTTTGGCCGAGCCTGACAAAGGCATATGCAAGAAAGTGATCGACACAATGATTAGCCGTATGAATGGGTCATTTTTTCCTGAAACCATTATTCAAAACAGGGAAATTTACCATTCTGCAGATACTTCATTATGGTTTTTCCATGCCTTGCAACACTGCATGGGCACTATGAGTCAGGAAACCAAATGGAAGCATTACGGAGAGGTTATGGAGAGGGTTCTTGACGGGTATGCAGAAGGCCTTCATCCATCTGTCCGGATGCATGATAATGGCCTGTTGTGGATTGATCCATCGAACCCGGCTCTCACATGGATGAATGCAGAGTCGGACGGCCGTTGCCATACGGCAAGATATGGCTATGTGGTTGAAGTGAACGCTTTATGGTATAACGCCATTAAATATGCCATAGAGCTTGCTACCACTGCAAACAATAATAAATTCGTCGACAAATGGAAATCGATTTTACATAGGTTGGAACCAAGCCATCCGGATCTCTTTTGGAATAAGCAACTGGATTATTTGGCAGATTTCGTAACAGAAAATGGTCAGGACACGCGCGTCAGGCCAAACCAGGTAATCGCAGCCGGTTTAAAATTTTCTCCTTTATCGAAAGACCAAATCAAGAAGATACTAGACGTTGCTGTTCATCAATTACTTACACCAAGGGGATTACGAAGTTTGTCTCCACGCGATCCGGGTTATAAAGGACGGTATTTTGGTGATGCATTTTCGCGTGATGCAGCTTATCACCAGGGAACAGTGTGGGTATGGCCGTTGGGATTTTTTGCTAACGCATGGTTTAAAGTATATGGCAGGCAGGGATCCGATTTCATCAAAAAAATATATACCGGTTTTCAGGAAACCATGACGGAAAGCGGTATAGGCACGGTTTCAGAAATATTTGAAGGAGATCCGCCGCATCAGGCGTGTGGAGCACTTTCTTTTGCAGCGAGCCTGGGAGAATTACTGAGGATCGACCGGATGATATCCGGAGGTAAGGGATGATTCTTCACCTGCTGAGTTGTATGGTGAAAAGAGGCAAACGCTTATGGAATTTGAACAGTAGAAAATAAATGACAGATACCCGGCATGGGCCTTCGGCAATGGGCGTATGCAATAGAATAACGGAAGCGGAATGCTTTTCGATGGTGTATGTCAAAAAGAATGTTTCAACAGATTAAACTGGACGTAAAAAATGAAAGTATTGATGTTTGGCTGGGAATTCCCGCCGCACATTTCCGGAGGATTGGGGACTGCCTGTTACGGGCTTACCAAGGCACTCATGAAAGCAGATGTGGATATTTTGTTCGTTGTTCCCAAAATGTATGGTGATGAAGAGCCGGAAAGAATCCGGCTTATCAATGCTTCCGATGTATCTGTAGATGTGAGGGATGAAGTGTATAAATCCCATGAGAACAAAATCTCTTTTATGGAAATTGACTCCACCCTGCTTCCCTACGCAAGCGAAGAAGAATACTATCACCTGGTGGAGCAGCTAGAAAGCGGGATCAGCCTGGAACAACTGAACCTGCATACCCAAAAGTTCAAGTTTGCAGGGGGTTACGGAAAAAACCTGATGGAAGAAGTTCGGCGGTATGCCATCGTGGCTTCTGCCATTGCGCGCGACAATGAGTTTGACGTTATCCATGCCCACGACTGGCTTACCTACCTCGCCGGTATTGAAGCCCGGAAAGTGAGTGGTAAACCACTGGTTGTACATATGCACGCCACCGAATTTGACCGTTCAGGTGAAAACATAAACCAATCGGTTTATTCCATTGAACGAACCGGCATGGATGCTGCAGATATGGTTGTGGCCGTAAGCCATCTGACACGGAATGTCGTGATCAACCGTTATGGTATCCCTGCCCATAAAGTTATTACTGTTCACAATGGGGTTGAACCACCTAGGGACACATCCTCTGTAAGCATCAAAAAGCATGTGGATGAGAAAATCGTTACTTTCCTGGGAAGGATCACCTATCAAAAAGGACCTGAATATTTTATTGAAGCTGCCCATAAGGTATTGCAGCGTGATCCGAACGTCAGATTTGTCATGGCCGGAAGCGGAGATATGCTTCCCGGAATGATCCGCAGGGTTGCCAAGCTCGGAATGGGTACCCGTTTCCATTTTACCGGCTTCCTCAAGGGAGATGATGTTGACCGGATGTTCGGGCTAAGTGATGTATATGTAATGCCTTCGGTTTCTGAACCCTTTGGTATATCGCCACTGGAAGCCATGCGCTCCAATGTGCCTGTTATTATCTCAAAACAATCAGGTGTTGCCGAAGTACTGAATCATGCATTAAAAGTCGATTATTGGGATGTAGATGCCATGGCTGATGCCATTTATGGCGTTTTACATTATTCATCTATGCACAAAATGTTCAGCAAGCATGGAAAGGCCGAGGTTGAGAATATCAAATGGGACCAGGCAGGTATAAAGGTGAAAGAGATCTACAAACAATTGATACATGCCTAAAACCCTATACAGAACACAGGTTTGTTCTATATAATACACGAAATGCACCTTAATTGTAATAAAATACCATCAAAAAAATCGCCATGAAGTCTATTTGTTTCTATTTTCAGGTTCATCAGCCTTACCGGCTTTCATCTTATCGTTTTTTTGACATTGGTGCGCATGATCAGTATTTTGATGATTATGCCAACCGGTATATCATGCAGCAAGTAGCTGAGAAATGTTATCTTCCGGCCAATGAAGTGCTTTTAGGCCTGATCAAAAAACATGGTAAAAAATTCAAGGTCGCATTCAGCATTTCAGGGACAGCATTGGAACAGTTTGAAAAATATGCACCAAAGGTTTTAAAAAGCTTCCAGAAACTTGCCCAAACCGGCTCGGTTGAGTTTTTGGCTGAAACGTGGGCCCATTCACTCTCTGCCCTCAAAAGTAAGAAAGAGTTTGAAGAGCAGGTAAAGATGCACACACGAAAAATCCATGAACTCTTTGGTCAAAAACCTGTGACCTTCAGAAATACAGAGCTGGTGTATTCCAATGAAATCGGGGAAATGGTTTACAACATGGGCTTTGATACCATGATCACAGAAGGTGCAAAACATATACTTGGGTGGAAAAGCCCCAACCTGCTCTACTGCAGTGCATCCAATCCCAAATTAAAGCTTTTGCTGAAAAATTTCCGGCTTTCTGACGATATCGCTTTCCGTTTTTCAGACAGAAGATGGAGCGAATGGCCGCTTACTGCAGAAAAATTCCTTTCCTGGATAGATAAGATTGACGGAAAAGATGAAGTGATCAATCTCTTTATGGACTATGAGACCTTTGGAGAGCATCAATGGGCTGAAACCGGGATATTCGACTTTCTGCAGGCATTCCCAAATCTTGTCATAGAAAAAGGCGAATACAGTTTTAAAACACCTTCTGAGCTATCCAAAGAATTGCAACCGGTTTCTCAGCTCAATGTTCCATATCCCATATCATGGGCCGACGAAGAGCGTGACCTTACCGCCTGGCTGGGTAACGAATTACAGGACGAAGCATTCAATACACTCTATAGTATCGAAAGTAAAGTTCGCAAGATAAAAGACGAAAAGCTCACAACCCAATGGAGATATCTGCAAACCAGCGACCATTTTTATTATATGTGCACCAAATGGTTTTCAGACGGTGACGTGCACAAATACTTCAATCCATACAGCTCACCCTATGATGCTTTTATCAACTACATGAACGTGCTTTCCGACCTGGTGAGCCGTGTTGAAAAAATGTCGGCCGCACAGCCAAAGCGGACAACAGTTAAGAAAAAGAAACAAGAAGCATGAATCATGGGATAAGAAGCTTAACAGCTTCATAAGCATCCAATGTTGTTCGAGCCCGATCCTGCCTTCATCATTCACCGTTAACACTGCTGTTTTTTTGTTTTGACGGTGTTGTTTTATTATGAAATTTCTCTCCGGCAGTTTTATTATCCGTTTCTTATTTTTACCTTTACAGAAATATGGAGGATAAATGCCTCTTTACGCCGTTAAACTCACTGCGCAAGGCTTTATCCGGTAATTTCCAAATCAGATAATTTAACCATAAAAAGCTGACCCCATGAGAATTTCTACATTGAAACGAATCGTAATCATCGTGTTGTTTGCTATTCCGGTAAACAGCATTGCAGATGAAATTTATGTAACCATGTTTGAGAACGGCGATCTTTGGTGGGCCGATGGGTCGATGACAGGCTATAATGAAAAAACCTACATCGACGGCGACTGGCATTTTCACTCCACCAGCGCCGTAAGAGGTACTGAGGCTGAAAGCTACGGTGGCTCTCCTTATTCTTTCCGTGACCGAGAGGTTTTTACAGTACACAATACCGGTGCTGTGAACGGCATGTCGGGCTTCAGCCTGCAGTTGCGTGACTGGATGCTGGGTAGTGGTAAACAGCGTGACCTGAACATTAGTTACGATGGTGGCGATAACTGGGAAACCCTGATCACCATTAACAAGGGCTGGTTTGACGAATACCAGGTTTACCAGGAATATTCCTACCTGTTTCCCGGCGGCCCCCAAAACTTTGCAGCCGGTGATTTCCAGTTGCAGATTCTTGGCGGGGACAATGTGAATGAAGGGCGTATCAACATTGGCATGTTTGCAGCTCTTGGTGAAATGACCACAGTGGCTACGCCTTCTATAAATCCGGCGGGAGGGATATACTTTGATCCAATTTCTGTCACTATGGCCACCAGTACACCCGATGCGCTAATTTATTATACAATGAACGGTGATGATCCGACAGAAAATGATTTTCTGTTTACCGATCCCATTGATGTTGATCAGGATGTTGTTATCAAGGCAAGGGCTTTCAAAGAAGGACTGACTCCCAGTAACATAGCCACGGCCGAATACCAGTTCCGTATGCTTGTGCTGGAGAAAGATTTTGAGGATGATGATCTGTTCTCCGGTGGCTGGACAGTGTATGATTACTTTCCCGGTGCCAACACATGGGTGCTGGATGATTTTGCCGACATTACCTATGCCATGATCACGGAATTCAACAGCCAGCCAGAATATCCGCATTCGTGGTTCATTTCGCCGGAAGTTGATTTCAACGGACTGGAAAACATCAACTTTTCCTTTTATAACCAGACCGCTTTCCGCACCGGTGATGCCTTGTCTGTTCACATCTCAGAAAACTATACCGGTTCTGGTGATCCTGCGGATGCCACATGGACAACCCTCGATGCCACTTATGACCCCCATACAGGCGGTGGGTTTGGTTCGTGGACCTTTTCAGGTAATATCGACCTGAGTGCATACGAAGGTACCGTACACATCGGGTTCCAATATGAGTCTGATGCCGACAATTTCGGACGCTGGCACATCAACGATATTCTGATTACTGCTACAGAAACCGGTTTGAGCAGCGATGCAAGCCTGGCAGTTTTTGAAATTGGCGGAATCAGTGTGCTTAACCTTGGCGGTTTGGAAGTAGATGATCCTGAGGTGGATCCAGGAGCTATACTCTATGTGGATGACTTTTTTGAATTTGGAGGGATTGAGGTATTGCCAAATGATGATGCAGCCACTTATGTGGTTACACTTAACGGAAACCCTGTAGCTGAAGAAGACCTGGAAGACATTCCAATCAGCTTTGAGGATGTCATCGTGGTAACCGTAACTGCAGAAGATCAAAGCAACGCTTTCTATAAAGTAACCACATTGGGTGAGAACCGTATCCTGGTGATACTCACCCCGGAGGAAGGCGATGAATTTTTTACTTATGATGATATGGTGTATACCTGGGAGGCTGAAAACCTTGACCAATTGCTGTTTGAGGTGTTCATGATTGGACTGGATGACCCGGTTGAGAGTGTTGTTATTCCGGCTGATCTTGACGAAATTGTTGAGGAAGTTGCCAATGGGATCCATGGTACATTCTTTTACCGCCTTACCGACAATAACGATCCCTCATTTTTTGCCGAATCCGGTCATTTTCAAATCATTGATAACGTTGATCCATCGCTGGTAAGCAAATATCCCGAATCGGGAGCCACTAACGTTGAGCTGAACCCGCAACTCATGATGGAATTTGATGAGATGTTCATTTTTGCCGGAGAAGGCGCCATTTATATCGAATACTATGAAGGACAAGGAGATACCTTTGTCGCCATCATCGATGCCGATAGTGAACATGTCACCTTTGATGGCGGCAACGTATATATCAGCCTCCCGGAACCTTTGCTGCCTGGCAACACCTATTCAGTTCTGGTTGATGAGAATGCTTTTGCAGACATGGCCGGTAATTATTTCCCCGGTTTCTATGATGGCGAGTTCTGGACCTTCACCACCATTGATGAAGATGAGCCCGACGGCTTGATCTGTAACGGGGATTTTGAAGACTGGACAGATGGCTTACCGGATTGCTGGTTTGGCTCAAAATCAAATATTGGTGCTGCCAA
>SKTQ01000066.1 GCA_007122505.1 Bacteroidales bacterium
AATGATCCTCATTAACGTGGACTTCCCTGAACCATTCAAGCCTATGATTCCTATTTTGGCGCCATAAAAAAAGGAGAGGTATATATTTTTCAAAACCTGCTTGTTAGCCGGTGGGAAAACTTTGCTTACCCCCACCATGGAAAAGATGATCTTCTTGTCTTCGCTCATACCTGATCATTTAATGAAATACAAATGTCTGAAAAAATGATACGTGATGCACATATAAATATGCCTTTTTGCTTCAATAGTGTATATTTGTAAAAATAATTATTTCCTTTGTTTTACAAAAATAGTTGCTTAATAGGATCTGAGGTGGCATCATGGAAGAAACAACGCTCATAAAGGTAATTAGTTGCGCCAGGGAGCCTTTCATGTTGAATGGCTGGAAGCACCATCTGGGTTTTCTGACCGAACAGGTGAAAAAATGGTCAAAAAAGCCGGAGCAGCTATTTCCTTTGTTTGTGGCCAAGCTAAAGGTATTGGGTGATTCCCAGTTTGATATTTATACAGGGACGCTTGAACCGGAGCAAATTGCAAATGACCTCGAAAAAATCCTGAAGGGATTCAGGGCATTTGAGCACGATGCGTTTACCAGGTGGGTTGACAGTTCGCAACAGCAATTCTGGCAATTGGAGATATCCGATGGCTCGGAATGGGTGGTTCGTCAGGGTGATCAACCAGATTTTTACATACATATTCATCCCGCAAGACATTCAAGGCATACGAAAAGACTTACAGGCAACCATCTTCGTACGGGCTTATCTACACTTATCATGGCTGCCATGAAACATGAAAAACCCGGATTGCCCCTGATGAATGAGGTGCGCCAGAATTATCTTGGTTTATCAAGAGTAACCAAACCAATGGCCCGTGAGATTTTTTCAACAATGAATGAATTTGCGGTTCTGGCAGATGTTCCACATTAATCCGGGGCTATATCCAACAAAAATTAAGTTGCTCCATGGTATCTGCATCATCCGTTAAGGTAATGGAACAATAAAACCAGCGGAATGAGTATTCCGACTCCTGTTATCCATGCACCTCGCCTTGTGATTCCATTTTTTCCCTTCAAAACAAACAATCCTGTGATAGCCAAAATAATCAATCCCCCCGCAAAAAAGTCTGCGAACCAAGTCCATAATTTTCGCGGGGTATTGTAGTGGAGGAAATTCACCTGTTTAAATACGGGTCTCGGCCTTATTGTTTCAAGGTTTCCTTCGCCGGTAAACATATTTACTGTAACACTGCCATCTTTGATAAAGATACGCAGGTTATCGCCACTACGGAGGCTGGTCCTGAACTCACTTTCCCTTTCCAATTGCTCCAGAAAATGCATGGCCATATCGCGGTTTTCACTGATTTCTTTTTCAGGTGGTGCAAGCTGGAATTCTTCCTGTGTGATAATATAATTTGGGTTCCAGTGGTGCCTGTGATTTAGTGCGATACCCGACAAGCCGTAAATTATGCACATCCCAAAAAAGAAATATCCAAGGTCTCTGTGAATGGCCCGGTTTATTTTGCGTATTTTCATAACTTGTATGATTAAATGGCTGCTGTCAACATATAAGAAAAGAAGAAGGGTTTGGATATGTGGCAAAAGTTGTTTTCCACAAAAACCAAACCCCGTTCCGTAAAAGCTTTTTGTTCAGATACCCTGCTTTAGAGCAGATTGTTGCCTCCGTTATTTTATTTCGAAAGCATTCAGTTTGATATAAGGTCTGATGTTGGGATCAATGCCTTTTTCTGCCATGAGGGCGATTGCTTCTTCGGTGGATTCGCAACCGTGGTCCGCATCATGTTCTTCCAGTTCCGCCATATTGAGAACCTCTGTGTGCATGGTGCCTACAATGGAAACAATATTGCCCTCATTTTCCATTGAAAAATAATTCATAAAGTCACCTAGTCTGACCTGGATGCTCATTTCCTGATTATCCAGTTGGGCTACACGCATTTTATCACCGCTATGACGGCACATATGGTCAATGATACCTTCAAAGCTTACTGTTTTGTTTTCAAAAGTCAGCGGGTCAGAAACCAGTTCTGCAATGGCCATGTGTTCAATTTGTTCTTCGGCCGCTTGCTCTTCTGCTACCGGCCCGGCACATGCTGCAGCTATGAATGCGGCAGCCATTAAAACAAACAATCTTTTCATGAGATGATGGTTTTTAAAAAACACTATATTTTTTTACGGTGCAAAGATAGTTATTATTGTTATTTTAGATTCGATAATTCCGTTGGCCATTTCTTTTTTATAAAGTGTGCAATGGTTATTTTTACAGAAAATATCAGTATGGGATCAAACACTTTCAGGTATTTTATCAGGATGGCCTATATGGGTACTGGTTTTTGCGGTTGGCAAATTCAATCGGGGTCATTAACCATCCAGGGAGAGCTGGAGCGGATTCTGGGAATACTTTTGGGTGAACCTGTTCGCATCATTGGTGCCGGCCGCACGGATACCGGTGTTCATGCAAGGGAATTTTTTGCACATTTCGACAGTAAACATGATCCCGTATCTTTAGCTAAGCTTCAACCTGTTTACAAAGCCAATCAAATGCTGGCTCCCGGCATTGCCATTTATGATATTTTTCCAGTGCAAGCCAAGGCACACAGCCGTTTTCATGCAATCCGGCGCACATATCATTATTATATCATTACCATGAAGGATCCATTTTTAATGGATCGGGCATGGTATTATCAGCCAAAGCTTGATCTTGCAGTTATGGGGGAAGCTGCCGGCATCCTCATGGAATATAATGATTTTAAAAGCTTCAGTAAATCCAACGCACAGGTCAAGACAAACATTTGTCATTTAGAGGAAGCTGTTTGGGAGCAAAATGACCATGTGCTTTGCTTTCGGATCACCGCTGACCGTTTTTTGCGAAATATGGTGAGAGCGATTACAGGTACCCTGTTAGAGGTGGGATTGCACAAAACCACCATGGATCAGTTCCGGCAAATCATTGAATGCCGTGACCGGCGCCGTGCTGGTTATTCAGTACCCGCACATGGTTTGTTTCTTGAGAAAATTACTTATCCGGACTCGTTGTTTTAATTTTTTTCTTTTTCTTTTTTGACCAGGTTTTAATTCGTTCACCGAGCGGCTCGGCAATTGCATCAGTTGTTTTCCTTTTTTTGGTGTCACCCAGCAGAAAACCATAGGGTTCAAGTCCTTCAACTTCATCAAAAATAACTTTTAACATGGCCATTCCGGGAATGAATAGTATCATACCGGCCAAGCCCCAGATAAAGTTACCGAAAAGCAGGGCCACAATGGTCATCAGGGGATTCATAGACACCTTCCCTCCTACTATTTTGGGGGTAAAGATGTTGCTCTCGGCAAGTTGAATCACATAGAATGAGAGAAAAATTCCAAATGGATACCATAAGGAGTCTTTCGTAAGCAGGGCATAAACAATGGGCAGGGTTGCTGCGATGAAGGGGCCAAGAAACGGGATCACATTCAGCAGGGCTGCAAATACGGCAAAAAGTAGTGCATGCCGGAGGCCGAAGCTATATAGTGCGATACTATTGAGAATAGCAAGGATAATGATCACGATAAACATCCCCACTATATAGTTCTGCACAACGAGTTTTACCTTGCGAATCACATGATTTACTTTGTCTCTGTCTTTTTCGGGAAATGCACGGAGAATAAATTCAACGAGAAAACGGCGAAAGTAAATGAAAAGAAAAATATAAATGGGAATGATAAATATTATGGTGATAGTAGTTGCTGTGGCAATTACACCTTGTGTAAGGCTAGCCATGTTAGCATAAATGTAATTGAACGCAGCATTCTGGATATCTTCGAATGAGATCGGAACAGCACCTTCAATATGCTGTTCAGTAAATTCATTAAATGCTTTCAGGAATTCCGCCATCCGTCTTTCCAGTAAGTATATTTCATCTGCAAAGCCGATTAGTTGATTATAGAAAAAATAGATCAATCCGAACATAAAACCCAATAGTGCTATCAGGCTCAGGAAGGCGGCGATGATTCTTGGAACACCTTTGCTTTCTAACCATGATGAAAGCGGGCTGATCAGGATGGCCAGTAAACCCGATATCACCAAAGGAACGAGAATACTTTTTGCATAAATCATTATTGCCACGGTGAGCACAATGGTTAGGAGCACCATGGGCAACTTCATATAAAGAGGTTGTTTCTGAATGTACAAGCGCTGTCTTGGGTTCATAGCTATATATTTTATTGCTTATTGTTCATTGCTCAGTTTAAAGGGTCAAAATAGGGTGGCCTGGTTTGATGGTGTTGTGAATGTTGTTGCCATGCATGGGCAAGGGCAAGCAATGTGTCTTCACCAAACAAATTGCCAATAAAAGAGATGCTCACGGGTTCTCCTGCATCAGAGAATCCGTTTGGTGCCACAAGGCAAGGATGCCCGGTAAGGTTCGTTACCAGCAGCTGATTTCCTGCAAAAGAGGGTGTTACGATCACATGGTAATCGGCCATCAGTTTTTGCATTTCTTCTATGAGCATATAACGAACCCTGTTGGCATTTATGTATTCAACGGCTGGAATAAAACGTGCAGCCCGGAAAAAATTTGGCCATGCGTTCATATCCTGGCTGACGAGCAGTGAATCGCGACCGGAAGTAGTCAGTTCATCGAAGGCAGCTGCCGCTTCTGCATGCAATATGATGCGCAGTGCATGAACAGGCAGCTGTATGTTCCAATCTACCTTATGCAGCTCTACACCAAGCGCACGCAAATCAGCCAAAACCTGTTTGTCCGGATTTATGCCGGTGTCATCATCAGTAAACAATTGATGAAAGTATCCTACCCGTAAAGCAGAAATATCAATTAGCGGATCAAAAAAGAATCCTGCCTCTATCAGGCTATTGTCGAGTTCGTCAGATCCTTTGATTACATCAAATACCATTGCACATTCTTTTGCACTGCGGGCTATGGGCCCTATTTTATCCATACTCCAGCTAAGGGGCATGGCACCCCACCTGCTAACTCTTCCGAATGTGGGCCTCAGCCCTGTAACTCCACAACGTGTTGATGGAGACACAATGCTGCCCAGGGTTTCAGAACCTATTGCAAAAGGAACGAGTCCTGCTGAAACTGCGGCGGCAGATCCGGCAGATGATCCGCTGGACCCTTGTTCGAGATTCCAAGGATTACGTGTTTGGCCACTGTGCCATACATCACCCATTGCCAGGGCGCCAAGTGTCAGTTTGGCCACCAATATAGCGCCTGCTTCATCCAGTTTTTGAACAACAGTAGCAGTATGATCCAAATATTGGTCCTTGTATGGTTTTGCACCCCAGCTGGTTGGATATTCTTCAACGGCCAACAGATCTTTTACACCATATGGAATTCCATGCAATGGTCCCCTGAATATACCGGCATCCATTTCCTGGTCCGCCAGTCGTGCCCGGGCTAATGCTCTCGCCTCTGTAAGTGCAGCCACACACTCCAGGGTATCGCCATACTTTTTCAATCGTTGAAGAAAAAAAATGGTTAACTCCTCTGATGTGACCAGCCTGCTTCTAAGCAATGATGCCAGTTCAGGAATACTGTAAAACGCAATCTGATCGAAATTTTCGGGCAAAACAACATGATCAGGGATATCCCATTGGGTTGCCCGGTCAGCCGATGATACCTGGAAGTTCTTTGGCAGCGGGTTAAAAGTCAATGCCGGAGGAATGGCATGATCAATTTCGAGTGTCCGCAATGCGTCTGCACTTTGCATATGCGATCTTATCATTGGCATCATCATAGTGATTTGATTTTCCGGGAAGGAGAACCCAAGCAAAACTCCGGCCTTTCTGACCAAATCCATGGTGATGTCTTCCTGCATTTTTGCTGCCGAAAAACCGGTGATGAATGCCAGGCAAAGGAAAAACCAAATTTTCCCTTTGAGCATGAATTTATTCCTGTTCATAGCGAATCCTGGGTGAATGATTTTCTGCAATTTTTTTCAGGCCGGCGGCCGGTGAGCGGAAGCGGTAGCAAAACATCATGGCTGCTATGATATATGGTTTGTATCCAGCTTCCATGTAAGTTTGCAACCGGGACCTTTCAAAGGTTTGCTCACTTACTTCTCCCCTTTCGCATGATACGCCCGAAATATCCGCAGGCAAACAATGCATATACAATGCATTTTGATCTTTTGTCAGTTGCCGGTGTTGTTCATTGTATTCCCAGTGGATGTGCTGTGAATTGTTTTCCAGGCATTCCTGCTCAAGGCTCTGCAGGCCTGCTGCGTCTCCTTTTTTAAGCAACTGCGTTCGGCGCTCCATAATGTGGTATGGGGCCCAGCTTTTGGGGTAAACAATGTCGGCATCTTGCATGGCTTCTTCCATTGAATGGTTGATTTTAAAGGTGCCACCGCTTTGAGTGGCGTTTCTTTCTGCCATACGGACAATATCCGGGATAAGCCCGTAGCCTGACGGATAAGCCAGGTGAACGTTCATGCCGTATCGGGTCATGAGTGCAATAATTCCCTGAGGAACGGAAAGTGGTTTCCCGTAACTGGGTGAGTACGCCCAGCTCATTACTATTTTTTTCCCCTTTAAGGCTTCCAAAGAACCATATACATCCTTGAGATGCATCAGGTCAGCCATCGATTGTGTGGGATGGTCCATATCGCATTGAAGGTTGATCACACCCGGGCGTATGGGCAAAACCCCATGCTTGTAACTTTCATCAAGTGAGGAAGCTACCTCCCGCATATAGCGATTGCCTTCTCCCAGGAATATGTCGTCTCGGATTCCAATAAAATCGGTGAGAAAAGAGATCATTGCTGCTGTTTCCCGAACAGTCTCTCCATGGGAGATCTGCGACTTTTCTTCATCTAAATCCTGTACGGTTAAACCAAGCAGGTTGCTTGCCGAAGCAAAGGAAAAGCGCGTTCTTGTTGATTTGTCCCTGAAGTTGGAAACAGCAAGACCACTATCGAATACCCGTGTGGAAATATTCCGACCACGCATTGTTTTAAGCATATCGGCCACTTCAAGAATCATTTGCAAATCTGCGTTACTTTTCTCCCAGGTTAATAAAAAATCTTTATCGGCCAGTTGTGAAGGAATTTCACCAAGTTTTTCAATCCTTTCAAATAGTTTCTTCATGTGTGTATATAGTTTTGTTAAAAAGGTCGAAAGGTCGAAAATTCAAAGTGTATAACTCCTTTTATTTGGCTCTCCTTCTCTCTTTCACTCTTTCTCCCTCTCTCTCTTTCTCTTCCTCTCCAGGTTATGAAAACATGTTAAATATGATATGCCAGGGCAGCATAAAAGGCTGCTGCTTTTTCCAGGTGTTCGATGTGGACTTTCTCGTTTGGTGCGTGGGCCAACACTTCATTACCGGGTCCAAAGCCAATAACCGGGATACCATAAAGACCATTGATGGCTACCCCATTGGTTGAAAATGTCCACTTATCAATAAAGGGTTTTTGTTCAAAAAGGCAGTTAAATACTTCGGCGCCTTTTAGGATCGCTTCATGATTCTCCGGGATTTGCCAGGTAGGATAATACTTTTCCATGCCATAGCTGAGCCCTGTAAATGATTTTTCTTTATATTCCAGAACTTCAACCCTGGCTTTCATGTCTTTGATCAGTTGGTTGATTTCTTCAACGGCGCTTTCTTTTGTTTCGCCCCAGGTTAGCCGCCTGTCGAGATGTATCCTTGCATAGTCAGCAACAGCGCAAAGAGACGGACTTTGGGATACGATTTCCGATATGGTGATCGACCCCTTGCCAAGAAATGGATCGAAGGCCAGTCTTTCATTCAGTTTTTGAATTTCAAGGGCTACCTCCGAAGCCATGTATATGGCATTTTTACCCCTCTCAGGAGCTGAACCATGGCACGACAAACCATAAAAATGCACCTGCATTTCCATCCTGCCCCTGTGGCCCCTGTAAATATTCAGATTTGTCGGTTCAGTAACTACCACCAGATCAGGCCGGATGTTTTCTTCCTCAATCAGGTATTTCCAACACAAACCATCGCAATCTTCTTCAATAACACTGCCAACAAAATAGAGGGTAAGGTCTCTGTCGAAAGCCAGTTCTTTGAGTATTCGTCCGGCTGTAATAAAGGCTGCAGCACCACCTTTCTGATCCACACTACCCCGGCCACACACCCAATCATCCATAATGCCGCCCCCAAGCGGGTCAAAATCCCAGTCATCCAGGTTGCCAAGGTCCACCGTATCCATGTGGGCATCAAAAGCAAGTATTCGTTTGCCTGAACCAATGCGACCAATCACATTGCCCAGTTTATCCATTCTTACCTCATCAAAAGCTGCCTTTTGCATTTGGCGCATCAATTCCTGCTGCACCTGTTCTTCAGCAAGACTGAGCGATTTGCATTGAATCAGGGATGCAAGGTTTCTCGCTGTGTAATCCCTGTATTGAGAGGAAAGGGTTTTTATTTTCTCACATATGTCCATAATCCGATTGTTTTGAATCGTGCTAAAGATATAGTTTTTTAAGCAAATACAACAGATATTTTGCCTAATTTTCCAATTATTATTGGGGATGGAAACTTATTTGTTTTGTGCAAATAGTATGTTTTTTCAAGAAGAAGAAACGGGTATTTTGGTATGCAAATATCCTATTTGATGAATATAAGAAAAGATGGTATTTTTGCTGTGTTATGCCCCCCATGCAAGATCCTGAAAATGCCATTATGTGTGGGATTTTTATAATTCAAAAGAAAAGGTGTTGAGATTTATAAACTGAATTTAACATTGCTAATTATGGAAAATATCTGGTCTTTCATGCTTGGAAAAATTGAAGCCGGTTTTAGGCTTATTTTGGTTGTTGTGATTGAAGTTCGCGGAAGCAGTCCCGGCAAAAAGGGCTTTAAAATGGCTGTTTCTTCGGATGGAGAAAGTTATGGTTCCATTGGCGGTGGCCCGATGGAATACCAGCTGAAAGAATTAGCGCTAAAAGAATTGCATTCAAACGGCAAGAGGGCTTTCCTCAAGAATCAGATACACGCTGCCGATGCAGGAGAAGATGCTTCAGGTTTAATATGTGCCGGTTCCCAGAACCATACTTTCTTTGTGTTTGACAAAGAAAACCTGAATTTGTTGCGCACCATTCATACCAGCATTGAAAGGGGTACCGGAGGTCTTTTGTCTTTGTCTGCAGGGGGTGTGTCATTTACAGAAGGACTTGCTGGATTACCGGTTAAAGAAACATCAACGGAGCCTGAGAACTGGCATTATGAGGAGCATTTAACTCCTGTAGAAACGGTATTTATTTTTGGCGGTGGTCATATCAGCATTCCTATGAGTGAGGTGTGCCGCATGCTTGGTTTTCGGGTAATTGTGTTGGATGACCGGGAAAACCTGCCTACGATGGAGGAGAATGTTTTTGCACATCAGAAAAGACATATAGATTATAATAAAGCCATAGAAGAAATTCCGTTTCCCCAAACGGCATATGTGGTTATCATGACTGTATCCCATGCTTCTGACCAGTTAATTTTGAGCCAGATGGTTCATTTACCCCTGAAATACCTGGGTATGATAGGCAGCCGCAACAAGGTAAAAACCATATTTGAAAACCTTCGTGTACAGGGTATTTCTGATGAACGGCTTCAGGAAGTACATTCACCTATGGGTATTCCCATAAAAAGTGAAACGCCGGCAGAAATAGCTGTCAGTATTGCAGCGGAGGTTATCCAGGTTAAGAACGCAGAGAGATAGCCATTTTACCTGGAGGCTCTTTGGGCTCCTCCTACGATATCAATCAATTCTCTTGTTACGGTAGCCTGCCTTACTTTGTTGTAGGAAAGTGTGAGGTTTTTGATCATTTCATCGGCATTGTCGGTCGCTTTATGCATGGCAGTCATCCGGCTGCCATGCTCAGAAGCGGATGCATCAAGCATAATGCGGTAGAAGTTGTAGTAAATGAACTTGCGGGTCATGTATTCAACCACTTCTTCACGTTCGGGCTCCAAAATGGCAGACAAATCTTCCGGATAGACATCACTATTGTCTTCGTCTTGATCAATTTCCTCAATGGGTACAGGCAAAACCTGTTCAGTAGTAAGTTCATGCACCACAGCGTTTCTAAAACGGTTATATACAATCACAACTCTGGCAAAATTTTCAGCCAGGTACAGTTTCATGACTTGGTTGGCCAGGGATTTTGCGTTATTGTAATCTACTTTTTCAATATAATCATCTTCCGGATCAAAGAGATTGAATTCGCGTTTTGTAAAAAATTGATGAATTTTTCTGCCGACCGGCATTACAGAAACCCTTGCTCCTTCTTCCTGCAATCGGTATATCTCTCTTAAGCTATGTTTGATGAGGAAGGCGTTATATGTACCACAAAGTCCTTTGTTTGAGCCGATACAAATCAGCAGGGTATCGTTGTTTATTCTTTCTTTTGAAAACACGCTGTAAGCGGAGGATGGCACGTGTTCCATCACATCTTCAAGAACGATTTTCACCAATTTGGAATAATCACGGAGGTAAACGATATAGTTTTGAACTTTCCGCAGCCTTGAAGCAGCGACCATTTTCATGGCGCTGGTAATTTTTTTTGTTGATTGCACGCTTGAGAGTCTGGTGCGTATTTCTTTCAGGCTGGGCATTAAAAAAGGTTTTATTCTTTAATTTCTGGTGCTTCGTCTTCTTTTTGAGGATGTAATATATTCTGGATGACTGCTTTGACGGCTTCTTCAATGGTTTGCACGCTTTCATCGTCCCATACACCAAATCTTACAGATTTGAGAACATCCGGATGCTTTTGTTGCATATGGTTAATGATTTCAGATTCAAATCTTTGGATCTTGTTAAGGGGCAGTTCCATCAACAATCCTTTGGTTCCGCAATAGATGAGTATGATTTGTTCTTCAACCGGCAGGGGTTTATACTGGCCTTGTTTCAGTATTTCCACATTCCGTGCGCCTTTGTCGAGTACAGCTTGTGTTGTGGGGTCAAGATCGGAGCCGAACTTTGCAAAAGCTTCCAGTTCACGATATTGTGCCTGATCGATTTTGAGTGTACCGGCTACTTTTTTCATGGCTTTCATCTGGGCATTTCCTCCCACCCGGCTTACCGATACACCTACATTGATGGCGGGTCTGATACCTGCATTAAACAGATTGGACTCCAGGAAAATTTGGCCATCGGTAATGGATATTACATTGGTAGGTATATAGGCGGAAACGTCACCGGCCTGGGTTTCAACGATGGGCAGGGCCGTGAGTGAACCTCCTCCTTTTACCATATCTTTTATGGATTCCGGAATATCGTTCATCTGTTGGGCAATATCCTGGGAAGAGATAATTTTTGCCGCTCTTTCAAGCAGGCGGGAATGCAGGTAAAAAATATCTCCGGGGTAAGCTTCACGGCCGGGGGGGCGTCGAAGCAAAAGGGAGACCTCCCGGTAAGATACGGCCTGTTTGGACAGGTCATCAAAAATGACCAGCGCATGTCGTCCGGTATCCCGAAAGAATTCACCGATGGCTGCTCCGGTGAAAGGGGCAAAAAATTGCATGGCCGCAGGATCGCTGGCGGTAGCAGATACCACTACCGTATATTTCATGGCATCATGCTTTTCCAGATGCTCAACAATGTTAGCCACAGTGGAACCTTTTTGTCCGATTGCCACATATATGCAATAGACGGGGTCTCCTTTTTCAAAAAAAGATCTTTGATTAATGATGGTGTCAATGGCGATGGCCGTTTTACCCGTTTGCCTGTCGCCGATGATCAGTTCCCGCTGCCCGCGCCCGATGGGTATCATGGCATCAATGGCCTTGATTCCCGTTTGAAGTGGTTCATTTACAGGTTGTCGATAGATGACTCCGGGTGCTTTCCGTTCCAGCGGCATTTCGAACAGCTCTCCCTCCAATGGCCCTTTCCCGTCAATGGGGTGCCCCAGGGTGTTTACAACCCTTCCGAGCAATGGTTCACCGGCTTTAACCGACACTATTCTCCCGGTACGTTTTACGAGGTCACCTTCCTTCAGGTTACGCGAATCGCCAAGCAAGACAATACCGGCATTGTCTTCTTCCAGGTTAAGCACAACACCTGTCATCGCATCATCATTGCAACGGATCATTTCTCCCGACCAAGCATTGGTCAATCCGTATATACGGGCAATACCATCTCCTACCTGCAAAACGGTGCCTGTTTCTTCAAGCTCGGTTTCCATTTGAAACCCGGCCATCTCCTGCCTTAGTATGGCGGATATTTCCGATGGTTTAATCTCAGCCATGCTGCCTGTTATTTGTGATACAAATGTTTTTTAAATCTTTGCAAACGGTGTTTCACGCTGGCGTTGTATTGCTTTTCGCCAAGGTTCAGAATAAAACCGCCAATGATCGAAGGGTCCACCTCTTCAATGAATTCAATCTGATGTGGGGTCAGTTTTTTGGCAGCTGTCAATGCCCTGGTCCGCAATTCTTCGTCCAGTGGAATGGCAGTTGTAAGCTTTACTTCCTCTATACCAAGGTGCTGCTTGTAAACAATAAGGTAGGCAGAAGCAATTCCATCCAGCATGTTACCTCGTTGTTTCCTCACAATAATGGTCATATACCTGAGAACAAGCGGATGTAAAATGTTGCCAAAAAGATGGGTAAGCACGCCCTGCTTTTTGGCTGTCCTGATCATCGGACTTTTAAGAATAATCAGCAACTCCTTGTTGTTTGCAAAAGCTTCACAAACCCTTCTCATATCCAAATAAGAACGTTCCAGGATATTGTTTTCCTCAGCCAGTGACAACAGTGCACGGGCATAACGTTTGTTCAGGATGTGATTGTTATGAGGCATACAATTTTTCTGTGAAAATTAGTTTTCGGCAACCGACTTCAGGAGTTTATTCACATAGCGCGCATTGCGTTCCCGATCGCTGAATTCTTCGTTGATGATCTTTTCTGCTATATCCATTGACAAAGCAGAAAGTTGGTTTTTCAATTCAAGGATAGCCGCCTTTTTGTAGTTTTCAATCAATTCATCTGATTTCTCAGCGATGATCCGCGCTTCTTCACGGGCACGTTCGCGTGCTTCAATCACTATGGCTTCTGCTTCTTCTTTCGCCTTGGCAATGATTTGATCATGAATCTTTTCAGCTTCAGCGATTTTTGTTGTCTTGATGGTTGCGAGCTGACTCATTTCATATTCGATTCGCTTGGCGTCGCTGAATGATTTTGCCAGTTCTTTTTCCCGTTTGTTCAAAACATTCAGGATGGGTTTCCATGCATATTTTTTCAGAATAAGCAATACAAAACCAAATGAAACGGTCATCCAGAATATCAATCCCAGTCCGGGCATTAAGAGTTCCATGATGCAAACTTTTTAATATTTTATTAAAGAACGCAGGCCGTTTTCGCTCGTTAGCCGGTAAACGGGCTTGTGAACCGAAAATGTAATACAGGATATTGCAGGGGCATGCCTGCAATTATCAGGCATGCCGGGTACCATGATGATCTTACCCGGCTGCCGGGTTGTTTCCGGATGTTGCCTACACAAATAATGTGAGCAGCACAATTACGAGAGCAAAGAAGGTTATACCCTCGATAAGTGCTGCCGCGACAACCATTGACGAGCGTAAATCATTTCCTGCTTCGGGTTGCCGGGCAATGTTATCGATGGCACTTCTCGCGATACTGGCTATACCATATGCGGCACCAAATACTGCAATTACAGCAGTTAAGGCTGCACCGAGCTTCATCCATTCGTGGGCAATGTCCACACTGTTTAACAATACAAAGAGTAACGACATTTTAAAAAATATTAGGTTAATAAAAGTTAGTGTTCCGGATCAGGAACGGCCATTCCAAAAAAGAAGGCACTAAACAACGTAAATATGTATGCTTGCAAAAAGGCAACAAGTATTTTCAGAAAATTCAAAAAAATCAAGAATATCACGGTCAGGGGCGATATTGCATAACCAAGGAGTAAGCTAACGGATCCCAAAACAAAAATCAGCGAGGTAAGACTTAAAATTACCATATGTCCGGCTGTAATATTGGCAAATAGCCTGATCATTAACACAAAGGGTTTGATCAATGCACCCACCATCTCTATTACCGGTAAGATGGGGATTGGAAATTTCAAAAACATGGGGACACCAGGCATATTGAACATGTGTTGCCAGTAAGTTTTGTTTGCATACCAGTGTGTTGTAAAAAACGTAAACATAGCCAGCACAAAAGTAACGCTGATATTGCCGGTCACATTGGCTCCTCCCGGAAAAAATGGTACAAGCCCCAGTAAATTGTTCAGAAATATGAAAAAGAATGCGGTTAGCAGATAGGGCATAAAGGGTTTGTATTTGTGCGGGCCGATGGCCAGTATGGCGATCTGATCACGAACAAACAGAATCAACGGTTCAAAAAAGAGTGGTAAGCCTGTAGGTGTTGCATAAATGTCGGCTTCCCGGTATTTTCTCCCTACACTAATAAACAGCATACAAAGTAAAGCAGATGCAACAATTACGGCTGCTGAGTTTTTTGTCAATGAAAAATCATAGATGGTTGAGGCCTGGACATCAGGAGTTATTCCGTCGTCTAAAACCCTGATGGCTCTACCCTTCATCGGCCCCTCTTTTGCAAGTCTGAAACCTTTATAAGTTGCGTATCCATGATCAAATCTTTTGCTGGAAAAAATGAACAACCGGCCTTCATAAAGAAGGATCACAGGCAGATGAATGGAGAACTCTCTTTCGCCAACGTCAAACAAATGCCAGTCATAACTATCCAGCACGTGATCAACGATTACTTTTCTGGCATCAAACTTCATTTCAGGATTTTCCGCTTCGCTGATGTTATCCTGCTCACCGGCTATTGTGTCATTAACCGAAAAAACACTAATTGTGATCGTTGTAAAAACGATCAGCAAAGCTTTAGGATTCATGAAAAGATGCCCTAAGTGCATGTTTAAAGGTCCATTATTAAAAAAAGAATGATACAAATATCATCTTATGCGTATATCATCATCATTCTTTTTTCAAGTCGCGATATAAAAAGACTACTTCAAAAAGGGTAAAGAAGAAATAAAAAACAAAGAAAGTTATAATAAATACAATTGCTTGGTCCGGAAATGAAAAGGCGTAAATCAGCACAGCGGTAACATAGAGGAGGAATCGAAGCATGGTGACATTCATAAAATGGATATCAAATTTTTCACGTTTGCGTCCTCCGGTGAGTGCACTCAATGCATGTTTTGATCCCATTACGATGATATAAAAGTACGGAATCACTGCCCAAAACAAAAAGGGCGTATAGTTTTGCGGCATTACGAGATGAAACACATAATAGAGCAAAAAAAGGATTCCGGCCATTATGGTTAACTGCCTGCTAAAGGATGTTAAGTTAATCGCCATCTGAAAACCAATATCTTATAAAGGCAACCGATTTATTTTTTGTTACTTTCCGGTGTTTTATGTGGTTGCGCAACATCTTTTTCCATTGAACATGATCCTGAGAAACGTGCTCCGGGCTCAATGGATAATTTGTTGGTTATGATATCTCCTTTAAATATTGCGGATTCCTTAAGGGCCAATAGTTCCGTTACTTCGGCTTTTCCCTGCACTTTTCCGGAAAATTCTGCATTGACACAATAAATGTCGCCTTCGACCACACCGGTATTTCCAATAATGATTTTCCCGTTGGAGCGAACTTCTCCGATGATTTTACCGTCAATCCGAATATCACCTTTGGTATCGATCTCTCCCTTAATGGTGGTTCCTGTACTTATGATATTGAAGTTGGTGTGATCTGGTTCTTTGTTTTTGGCCATCATAGTTGTTCTATTTTTTGAGAAAATTATCCTATGTGATTACTCATGTTAAGGAGTGCCGCAAAGGTAAAAAAACCTTTTGATCTATTTTTAGAGTTCTGAATAATAATGGTCAAAAAAGAACCTGTAGGCTTCAATTTCTCTTTCCTGGAAAAAGAGCGGGTAGTTGTCCACGGAGATGATAAACGGTTCGGCAGATGCTTTCTGATCTTCAGTAATTTTACCAGAAGCTATGAGATCCCGGAAATACTGCAGGCCGTTTTCTTTTCCCTGGAAGTTTGTTACAGTAATCAGCCGTTTATTCTCATCGTAGAAAATATTGCTGGCTGAGAGGCCTTTTTCCTCATAATTTTCACCGTTAAATGTGCGGATAGCCGCGAGCAGTTCTTCGGGATCGGTTTTGTTGCTGTTTACAACAAATACAAAAAAGTGGACAGCGTCCGGTGAATAATTGAATGGAGACTCGATGGGTTCTATATCCCTTCTGCGCCGGGAACCGGGTTCTCCACCCTCTCCTGCTAGCATGTCAAAACTGCTGACATCCAATGAAGCCAACAAAACAGAAGCCGGTCCATGTATTGGTGTGCCATCAAATTCATCGACTACCCGTTTCAGTTCGTTGTAGAACTGTGCATTTCTTTCTGTTTTTCCAATTGAAAGTGCGTGCAGGTAGGCGAATCTTGCTTGTAGTTCGCGCGGGGCATTGAGTGTGTCCAGAGCCTGTTTGTTTCTTTCGATAACATGGTATCTGCCTGCGAAAAATGCGTTATAGGCTTCGCGGTAAAGATCTTCGGCACGGCTTTGCCGGCTGCGCACCCTGTCTGCATAGCCTGGATCACCGATGATTTTTGCATACTCGCTATCAGGATAGAGGTTCAGCAAACTGTTTTTCACCAGTTCGGCCGCAGAAATGTCACCAAGCTCGCGATGCAGGAAATACATATGATAGTAAGATGGAAGCTCTTTTTCCATTCCGGGGAATCCCTGTACCACACTATTGAAGCTTTCAATGGCGTATTCCTTATTCGCAAGCCGGTCTCTAAAAATCATTCCCATATTGTAGTGGGCGAGCATCTGACGGTTTTTGGATGCAAGCATTTTTTCTTCTGTGTTCGGGATATTCCTCAAATATGTATCTCTGTCAAATTCATCTACTTCCAATGTATCTTCTTCTGCTTCCATATCTTCAAAACCCGGCAGGCCCATGCCGAAATCGCCTGCGATCATTTGCCGGTTGCTGATTCTCCAGAGGTCTTCCAGTTCGCGGTCGCCGAAACGGCCGAAAAACTCCATTTTTCCGTTGCTGATGGTTGTTTGGTTGTAAAAATACCAACCACCGCCACCCGGATCACCCATACCGCGGGTTTGCCTGGCCATACGACCGGCATCCCTCATGGCCTGCATTCTCTCTCTTTCCGCTTCCTGCCTGAGCCTTTCCTGTTCACGCAGATCATCAATAATCTTGTCAACAACGGCCATTTGTTCTTCGGGCGACATGGCAGCGAGCCTTTGCAAGCTGTCTTCACGTGCAATCACTTTGTTCAGCTGAGCCAGGTTTGCCAATATTTGTTGCCTGCGGCTAACCTTTTCATAATCATCATAGCTACGCGGGAGGTAGGTTGTGGCACTGTCATAATATATGTTAGCCTTTTCATAGTCGGGATGACCGAAGTAAATTTCTCCAAGCCGGAGAAAAGACAAACCTTTCTGTACATCATTATCTTCACTGACCTCCACTGATCTGTTGTACATCCTGATTGCTTCCTGTTCGTTGTTTTGCCGCATGGCGAGCTGGGCAAGGGCGTAATAGATCTGGTCGCGATACATCCTGTTTCTGTCTTCGCCAAGCATGTTCATAAGCTGTTCCCGGATACGGGCAGCACCACCTACGGAAGGGTCATAAGCAAGTGCCATTCCGATACGAGCCTGAAATGCCATGTTGCGGTCTGGGCGCATATTGAGGACCTTCTGATAGGTTTGCTGGGCAAGAGCATATTGCTCAGAATGATGGTAAAGCTGAGCCTGGATAAATGTTAATCGTGACCTCTCCCGTCTGCTGCGCTCATAAGATATCCCTTTTTCCAGCTGGGCGGCAGCGAGTTCATATTTTCCCTGCCTGATATAGTGGTCGGCATAGGCTTTTCGAAACAAAGCAATGGTTTCATCGGCCAACATACCATCCCTGTAGTTTCTTTCCAGCATGTCGAACATCCGTATAGCCTGCTCATACCGCTGTTGTTGATTATAGGATTTGGCGATCCAAACCTTGGAGTCATATTTTCTTTGTGTGTCATATTGCCTGATGATGTATTCAAAGGTCAGTATGGCAAGAGTGTAGTCTCTTTTGAAAAAATGAGAACGTCCGATCAGGAAATAGGATTCATCAATCCATTTGTTGTGTTCTTCTCCCCTGATGTTCATGGAGTGTCTTCTGATAACGAGGCTGGCTTTTTCATATGTAATGTCCATATTCCCGCTGATGGCTGAGACATCATGCTCGGTTCCGTAACGGAAAATGGACAGGATTTGCTCGTAGTTATCGGTATGCAACTCCGACAAACGCTCTACACCGTCTTTGTAACTTTCCCTGGCGTTGAAAAAACCGTTATACTTGGCATTGACAGAATGGTATGCGCGGTTTATAAATGAGTCTTTTTGGGTTGAGCAAGCCCATGAAAAGAATAAAACCAACAAGATGACCGGCCATCGGCTGATCTTTAAAAGAATGTGATTCATAAAATGCATGCAAATCAAATCATTTGAACAATAATATAACTCACAAATTGCCTATTTATTATGGTATTTCCCAAACGTTTTTCAACGCAATTATACCTCAGAATGTTTAACATAACGCGCAAAAGGTTTCAGGAAAAATGGCAAAACTGACTGATAAAATGATTATTTTTGCATCAAAGATAGTAATTCGATTATAAGATGGCCAAAGAAAAAAAGGAATCCGGGTTTTTAAAAAAGCTTCACCATAAATACAGGCTGGTCATCATGAACCACGACACCCTGGAAGAAAAGCTTAATATCAGTCTTACCAGGTTCAATGTGTTCATATTGGGAGGTACAATGGCTATTTTTTTGGTTGTTGCCACCATTTACCTGATTGCTTTTACGCCATTGAAGGAATATATTCCGGGATATGCGGATTTTAATACACGACAGGTTTTGCGTGAACTCTCTTTACGGGCTGATTCCCTTGAAAATAACCTTCGTCAAAAGGACTTGTATATCATGAACATTCGTAATATCGTTGAAGGCCGCGATTTGGTTGAGGAAATACCTGATTCGGTTAGTGACCCCCAGTCATTTGCCATTCAGGAGTTGACCAGGTCCCGCGAAGATTCCCTTCTGAGGCTGGAGATGGAGCTTGCAGCCCATTTTGAGGATTATGGATGGGGAAGGGAGAATCCTGACCAGGGCAGGGCTGCATTGAATATCTCTTTTTTCCCGCCCCTGAGAGGCGTAGTAAGCAGCCATTTTGATCCGGGCAAAGGGCATTATGGTGTTGACGTGGTAGCCGACCACAATGAAGTGATCAAAGCTACGCTTGATGGAAGAGTCATTTTGTCGACCTGGACCATTGAAACAGGTTATACAATTGGCATTCAACATGCCAACAACATTGTTTCCATATATAAGCACAACAGCAGCCTTCTCAAAGAACAGGGCAATTTTGTTGAAGCCGGCGAGGCCATTGCCGTTATAGGTGACACGGGAATTTACTCAACCGGCACCCATTTGCATTTTGAACTGTGGTTCAACGGTAATCCGGTGAACCCTGTTGATTACATCTCTTTTCAATGATACCTTCCTCAATGCCTAAACACATTGCTATTCTAGGTTCAACGGGATCAATAGGCCAGCAGGCCCTTCAAGTGATAGATGGCAACAGGCAACTATACAAGGTAGCTGTTTTAACCGCTCAAAACAATGCCGATCTTTTAATCAAACAAGCATTGAAGCACCAGCCGGATGCTGTGGTAATAGGTAATTCACAACACTACTCTAAAGTTAAATCTGCACTTAAATCCTTACCTATTGGAGTCCATTCAGGAGCTGAGGCTCTACGGGATATTGTAACCATACCCCAGGTGGATAAAGTAATTACCGCAATGGTGGGCATTTCAGGCCTTGATCCCACGATTCGGGCCATTCAAAGCAGAAAAGAAGTACTGCTGGCCAATAAGGAAACACTTGTGGTGGCAGGACAAATCATCACCGAAATGGCAAATAACAATAATGTTCCGATTTTGCCGCTGGATTCAGAGCATTCTGCCATATTTCAATGTTTGATGGGTGAAGTGCAAAATCCCATTGAAAAAATCTTTCTCACTGCAAGTGGAGGTCCTTTCCGCGGTATGTCGGCAGATCAGCTGGCTAAGGTTTCAAAAAAAGAGGCTCTGGACCATCCCAATTGGGAAATGGGCGACAAAATAAGTATTGACTCGGCCACCATGATGAACAAAGGTCTTGAAATGCTGGAGGCCAAATGGCTTTTTAGGCTGGCAGCCAATCAAATTGAGATAATCATCCACCCGCAATCGGTTATTCATTCTATGGTGCAATTTGAAGATGGCAGCATCAAAGCTCAAATGGGGATTCCGGATATGAAACAGCCCATATTGTTTGCACTGGGATATCCAAAACGTATTCCCAATACCTGGAAAAGATTCTGTTTTTCAAATTATCCGGTACTCGAATTTGAACAGATCAATCTGGATCAATTTCCTTGCCTTACGATGGCAAACATGGCATTTGTGCAAGGTGGCAATATTCCCTGTGTGTTGAATGCAGCCAATGAAATTGCCGTATCTGCATTTCTCAAAGAAGAAATTACATTTTTACAAATTCACAGGGTTATTGAACACTGTCTGGAATCTGTTCCCTATAAGGAAATAACTGATGTGGATGATATTATTACGCATGACCGTGAGACCAGGATAAAAGCGAATGAGTTTGTCAAAACAATTCATCGTTTAAATCGTTAAACAATTTGTTAAGGTATCTAACCTTGCTTGATTACATTAAACAAAATTATTTTTCTGACACATGGAAGTTCTTATTAAAACCGCACAGTTCCTGTTGAGTCTGTCCATTCTGATTGTCATTCATGAATGGGGGCATTTTTTGTTTGCACGCTTGTTCGGTATCCGTGTAGAAAAGTTTTACCTCTTTTTTAATCCTTGGTTTTCGTTGTTCAAAATCAGGCGGGGAGAAACAGAATATGGCATGGGTTGGCTGCCACTCGGTGGGTATGTCAAGATTTCGGGCATGATTGATGAGTCGATGGACAAAGAGCAGATGAAGCAGGAGCCCAAGCCTTACGAATTCAGGTCCAAGCCGGCATGGCAAAGGTTGCTGGTTATGATTGGGGGTGTGCTGTTCAATGTAATACTTGCCGCGCTGATTTATGTATTCATGTTGTTTTTCATGGGTGATGAATACCTTCCGGTAGAAAATATGACGTATGGCATTGAGGCAGGCTTGCTAGGCAAAGAAATTGGTTTGGAAAACGGGGACCACATTGTTGCCATTAACGGCGAGGAACCGGATGATTTGTTGTCGTTGCGGCGCAGTTTTGCACGTGGAGAGGTGGAAGTTATCACTGTCAGGCGCAATGACCGAATCATTGATCTGGACATACCCGACGATTTTTTCGGCAAGCTGATTGCAGCCCGTGGGGAGGATTTTATCTCTGTCCGGTTTCCATTTATTGTTAGCGGTTTTGTTGACGGCTCCGCTGCCAAGGAAGCGGGGGTTCAAACAGGTGACCATGTTAAAGGCATTGGCGGTATTGAAACCTGGTCTTTCAATGAATTTCTTGCAACTATTGGAGATTTTGCAGGAATGGAAACCACGCTCATCATTGCAAGAAACGGGGAAACATTTGAACTTCCGATTTCCATTCCCGAAGAGGGAAGAATTGGTGCCTACATAAAGGACCCCAATGACATATTCGAGACCAGCAAAAGGGAATATTCTCTCCTGGCTTCTGTTCCGGCAGGTTTTAGCAGGGCATATACCACCACACGTGATTATTTTCGCGACCTTGGATTGTTATTCCGTCCGGAGGTTAGTGCACGTGACAATCTTGGCGGCTTTATAACCATCGGAGGCATCTTTGCACCGCAATGGGACTGGGTACATTTCTGGACTATCACGGCTTTCCTTTCCATCATATTGGCGGTTATGAATATTTTGCCCATACCAGCACTGGACGGTGGTCATGTGATGTTTTTGTTCTATGAGATGATTGTGGGGAAAAAACCGCCGGACAAGTTCATGGAATATGCGCAAATGGTTGGAATGATCATTTTACTTTCATTGATTTTACTGGTGAACATCAACGATGTACTCAGGCTCTTCCGTTAGAAAAGAATGTCTTTGCTAAAGGCACAAAGAGCCATGAGAAGGTAAGCAGGTAAGCACCAATGGAAATATCATCATCATGTCTGAAATATTTCGTACTACAATTCTTGGTTCATCTGCAGCAGCGCCCACATCCCTGCGCCATACTTCTGCACAGCTGGTTCAGTATCATAATCAGCGATTTTTGTTTGACTGTGCGGAAGGCACACAAATGCAGCTTCGGCGGTTCAAAATACCACTGATGAAAATCGAGCACATTTTCATCAGCCATATGCATGGCGATCATTACCTGGGCTTGCCCGGTCTGCTGTTTACCTATCATTTGTTAGGCAGAGAGAAAGACTTGCATGTTTATTCCCCGGAGGGTATGGAAGATATTATTGAGATGCAAAACCGTATTTCGATGCTAACACCTTCATTTTCTGTTTTCTATCATGTAATTGAGAAAGGAGAACAGGTCCTTTTTGAAGACAACCGCATCATCATTGCTTCCATTGCCATGCAGCACCGAATACCTGCATTTGGGTTTCTCATAAAAGAAAAACCAAAACCACGAAACCTGAAAAAATCAAGCATCACGAAGTATGGAATCCCCGTTGAACAGATGCAGGAGCTGAAAAGCGGAGCTGATTATATGACAGCCGACGGAAAGCTTATTCCCAATAAAACCATTACAAAGGAACCTCCCCCACCCCGAAGTTTTGCATTTTGCTCCGATACGCAATATACGGAGGACTTCCTGGATCAGATACAGGATGTGGACCTGCTCTATCATGAAGCAACGTTCATGCATGACAAGGCTGACATTGCGCGGCAGAAAACACACAGCACAACCATTGAAGCGGCAACACTGGCGAAAAAGGCCAATGCAAAGAAACTGCTGATCGGTCATTATTCTGCCCGGTATAAGGACCTTGACGCATTCAGGAACGAGGCGGCAACTGTCTTTCCCAATACCAGCCTGGCCGAAGAAGGTGATGTGATTGATATAGGATAGGTCATTTTTTTTCTACATTATTCACAAAATGTAAACAAATTACTCTATCTGATTGATTAAATGACAATGATGACAATAATGAATAATGTAGGTTAGAAAAACAAAGGGAATAAACCATCTGTCAGATCAGTGTCCCTGTTTTGCAATATCTTATGATTTCTCAACAGTTTAATGATTTCTTCATATTGATGATACTTGCCCTGCATATCTCTCGAAAGGTTATGCCAGTACTGGGGCAGATCAGCGCCTGAAAATACTGCCGAAGCTATTCTTCCATTTTTTACCTGCAAGTTAAGTTTAACACGGCCATATTCCATTTCGGTTTCCCCCTGAAATATATAATCAGGTGAATAGCCGTAGTTCCATTCCCATAAAGCATATTTCTCATTTATAAGTTTGTTTATCTGCTCTTTATCTGAGTCATCTAAAGTATACATTTCAACTTTGCCAAAAAAAGACTCCAGGTGATTTCCCAGCCTGAGCATCAACTGATCGAATGCTATTTTCTCTGCGGTAAATTCAGAGATATTTGCCACATGACTGCGTACCGATTGAATGCTTTTGTCAGTATATCGATCCGGTCGCACCCTGATTGCCTCTTTCAATGTTTCAAGCTTTGCATTCACCAGCAGTGTTCCATGATGCAGCACACGGTTTTTGAAAATGTGCTCGGCATTTCCGGATACTTTCAGCCCGTTGACGCGGATATCATTTTTTCCTTCAAATCGTGCAGGAATGCCAAGGTCATTCAAAAAACCTATTACCGGCTCTGTATGTTTGCGAAAATCAATCATTTTTCCCGGCACCCCTTTACGGATAAAGGTAAAGTTCAGGTTGCCCGGTCCGTGAAAAACGGTACCTCCGCCGGAAATCCGGCGAACTACCTTAATACCTTTTGAAAGGACATACGGATAGTTGATCTCTGCCAGCGCATTCTGATGTTTACCAATAACAACCGAGGGTTCTGAATGCCATAGCATAAAACATTCTTCAGACAGATTTTTCAGCAGGTATTCTTCCAGGGCGATGTTGAAGTACGGATCTGTATGGCTGTTAATTATTCGCAGCATGACTTGTTTGGACTAAAAGGAAACGGGAATCAAAATTAGCAAAACAAAGCAATTCCGGAACATAATAATGTAAGGACATGGGAACGGGCTCATGTTTCGAGGTGTTTTTTTTATACCTTTGTGGGGTTTTTTAAAAAAGCAGGATCTTAGAATTGATTGATATGAGTAATATTCCCAAACAATATGCACCCTCCAGGGTTGAAAAAAAATGGTATGACAGCTGGATAGAAAATGGTTATTTTAAATCATTTCCGGATGATCGGCCGGCTTACTCCATGGTTATACCGCCTCCAAACGTTACCGGTGTACTTCACATGGGTCACATGCTCAACAACACCATCCAGGATGTGCTGGTCAGGCGGGCTCGTATGCAGGGTTTTAACACACTCTGGCTGCCGGGGACCGATCATGCTTCTATCGCAACTGAAGCCAAGGTGGTTAACAAGCTCAGAGAAGAAGGAATCGACAAGAAAACACTTACCAGGGAAGACTTTCTGCATCATGCTTGGGAATGGAAGGAAAAACACGGTGGGATTATCCTTGAGCAGTTAAAAAAGCTTGGTGCTTCCTGTGACTGGGACAAAACCCGTTTCACCATGGATGACATGCTGTCTGATTCCGTGATACGTGTTTTCATTGATCTTTATGAAAAAGGTCTTATTTACAGGGGTGTCCGTATGGTTAACTGGGATCCGAAGGCTTTGACGGCACTTTCTGACGAAGAGGTAATCCATAAAGAAGTCCAGTCCAAGTTTTATTATGTAAGCTACCATATACAGGACAGCGAGGAAACGGTTACCATTGCTACTACCCGGCCCGAAACCATTCTGGGCGATACGGCTATTTGTATTCATCCTGAGGATGATCGCTTTCGCCACCTGATCGGCAAAAAAGCCCTCGTACCGCTCATAAACAGACCTGTTCCCTTCATTCTGGATGAATATGTTGACCGTGAGTTTGGTACCGGTGCTCTGAAAGTCACACCTGCTCACGATATCAACGACTACAATCTGGGCATCAAGCACAATTTGCCCTCTATTGATATTTTTAATGATGACGGCACGCTCAATGAAAAAGCCGAGATTCTCATCGGAGAAGACCGTTTTGAAGCGAGGGAAAAGATCACCAAAGAACTGGAAGCCAAAGGTCATCTGATCAAGGTTGAAGAAATTACCAATAGTATTGGTTATTCCGAACGTACAGATGAAGTTATTGAACCCAAACTGTCGTTACAGTGGTTCCTGAAAATGGATGCCCTGGCCAAGCCGGCGCTTGATGTAGTGATGGACGACACCATCAGGTTTCATCCGCCTAAATTTAAGAACATCTACAAGCACTGGATGGAAAATGTTCGCGATTGGTGTATAAGCCGTCAATTGTGGTGGGGTCACCGTATTCCTGCTTATTATTTGCCGGACGGACAATTTGTTGTTGCGGAAAACCCGGAAACTGCCTTAATGATAGCGAGAGAGAAATACGATCCTGAATTAAAAGTAGCCGATTTAAAGCAGGATGAAGACGTTCTGGACACCTGGTTCTCTTCCTGGTTGTGGCCCATATCCGTATTTGACGGGATCAACAAACCTGACAATGAGGAAATCCGCTATTATTATCCAACCAACGATCTTGTAACGGCACCGGAAATCCTGTTTTTCTGGGTGGCCCGGATGATCATGGCGGGAATAGAATTCCGTAATGAAATACCTTTCAGGAATGTTTACCTGCATGGCATTGTCAGGGATAAGGCGGGGCGCAAAATGTCAAAATCACTCGGCAACTCACCTGACCCCATTGAGCTCATGGACCGCTATGGAGCCGATGGCGTTCGTGTGGGTATGCTCCTTTGTTCGCCTGCCGGCAATGATTTGCTGTTTGATGAGTCACTGTGTGAACAAGGAAGAAATTTCTGTAACAAGATATGGAATGCTTTCCGGCTTACCCAAAGCTGGGAGGTTGATGAAAAATTGTCTCCTTCACAAGAATCAAATACAGCCATTAAATGGTTTGAAGCCAATCTCAACAGGAACCTGGAGATTATTGAAGATCACTATAAAAAATACCGCATTGCAGATGCCCTCATGACGGTTTACAAGCTGATCTGGGACGACTTTTGTTCGTGGTACCTGGAAATGGTAAAACCGGCTTACCAGCAAGCCATCGATGCACCAACCTACAGAAAAACCATTGAGTTTTTAAACAAACTGTTGCGGGTACTGCATCCTTTTATGCCCTTTATTACAGAAGAGATTTACCAGGAAATCAAGGGTGATAGTGATTGGGAGAGCATTACCATTGCGGAGATGCCCGGTTATGAAAAATATGACAACACCATCATAGAGCAGTTTGATTTTGCCAAACTGGTGATTGTGGCTCTCAGAAATCTGCGCCAGGAGAAAAACATCCCACAAAAACAAACACTGGACCTATTCATCAAGAAAAATCATGAACAGTCACCGGATATCACCTTTGACGGCATCGTGAAAAAGCTTTGCAATATTGAGCATCTCGACTATGTTCATGAAAAACCCTCAGGGGCGCACTCTGTTATCGTGAAATCCACTGAGTTGCTCATCCCATTAGACACACATGTAAACATCGAAGAGGAATTGGAACGCCTGAGGACAGAACTCAAATACCAGGAAGGCTTTCTTGCCGGTATTGAGAAAAAACTCTCCAACGAAAGGTTTGTAAACAATGCTCCGGAAAAGGTTGTCGCACTTGAGCAAAAGAAAAAACAGGATGCCGAGGCAAAAATCAGCGTAATCAGGGAGCAGCTCAAAAACCTGGAAAAATAGTGATTTGCTATTTGATCATTCTCAGGGATTGACGGGATACAGCCGTTTGGGCCGACAAAACATATACACCATGCTCCAGGCGATCATAGATGGCAGAAAGCTCAAATGTATGTTCTCCGGCAGGTAATTTTCCATCGTGAAGAACCATTCTTAACCTTCCCTGCATATCAAACAACAGCAGCTTTACCGATTCGGTTTGCAGCATATTCAGCACTACGGAAGTATTGTGTTTGATTGGATTTGGAAACACTTCCAGGGAAACAGGCTGTGTGGATATTTCATGGATGGATGTGGGGTCAATGCCGTTGCCTTTCAGATAGAAAGAATACTCGGGATCATTCCCGGCATTACTTTGAAAAACAGCGATTCCTGACTTTATACCGCTTACAAGCGGACTAAATGTAACCAACAAATCCTGGCTTTGACCGGGTTCAAGCGTAATGGGAAAAGTAATCCCGTTAATGGTAAACGGCAGCGTTTCATCCAGGTCCACCGCTTCAATGGTTAATGATAAATTGCCGTGGTTGGCAACGGTTAATTCCTGTTCCATTGATTCATTGATATGCACATTACCAAAATCCATGGTGTCGGCCGACAGTG
>SKTQ01000128.1 GCA_007122505.1 Bacteroidales bacterium
AAGGCCCTGAGGCTTTCCATACCCATTCCCTGTCCGACTTCTTTGGCCATCACCGGAAAGTCAACAATTTCCAGCACTTCCTGCATGGATTCGATGGGAGGGCGTTTCAGGCGGTCACCTTCAGGCTGAAACCATTCCTGGAACGGGTTTACATGGATGATCAAACCATCGGCCTTCAGTTTATCTACCAGGATCATCAGTTTTTCTGCCTGTTTGTTCTCCAGCAGGATTTCGAGCTGATTGATTCCGAGGTTGGCATACAGGGGCAGGTGGTCACCGATGATGCTGCGCATGTCGAAATCGGGGAAGTAGGTGTCATCCTCCATGATGATGCGGCAGGAGCCCAGTCCCATTCCCATGCCAAATTCATTACAAGCCCTGGCAAGGTTGCGGTTGATGATGCCGGCCATTTTGGTGCCTCCGGTCATGCTGGAAACCCACATTGGCAACCTGACTCTTTTTCCCAGGAAGTCTGATTCAGGGATGGTATCATTGCCGGGATGCGCGCTGAGCATGGGCTCATACATGAAACGCGTATCCATTTCATTTACAAGAGTCTGGGAGGCAAAGGCCAGGTCTATATGGTCTTTTTTTCTTTGTTCCATAAAGGAGAATTGCGGGGTTTAAACGCCAAGGTATCTGGAGATCACCAGCCGCAAAATTTCTGATGTCCCTTCACCGATTTGCAGTAAGCGCTGGTCGCGGTAAAACCTTTCAATCGGATGTGGTTTAAATAAACCTTTTGCTCCGTGTATCTGCAGGGCTTCGTCCGCGATTTCTTTTGCAATTTCAGAGGTATAAAGTTTGGAAATGGCTGCTTCCCTGGCAAACTGAAGGTTGTTGTCTTTGCGCCAGCATGCGTTATACAAGGTGTTTCTGGCCAGTTCAATCTTGATGTCCATGTCGGCCAGCTTAAAGCCTACTGCTTGAAATTTGGAGATGGGTTTCCCAAACTGGACACGCTCTTTCGCATGTTCCAGCGATGCTTCCATGGCCCCCCTGCCCAGGCCAAGACCAATGGCAGCAATGGACAAACGGCCGGAGTCCAGGGTGTTCAGCATGATACGGCCACCCTGACCCTCTTCACCAAGCAGGTTTTCGGCGGGCACGCGGCAGTCTTTGAAAAATAACTTGCCGGTGTCACTGGCACGCCACATCAACTTACCCTTGCTGGGCTCGGATGTGAAACCCGGTGTGCCTTTTTCTACGATTATGGTTGATAAACGCTTTTTGCCGTTTTTAAAACCGGTGACAGCCTGTAGCGTTACACCCCCTGCAATCGGCGAAGCTGCGTTTGTGATATGTGTTTTGGAACCATTGATCACCCAGTAACCATCCTCCAGCACAGCGGTTGTTTCCGATCCCATGGCATCCGATCCTGCATTTTCCTCGGTTAAACCGAAGGCCCAGGTCATTTTACCGGTGCATAATGGCGGAACAAGTTTTTGCTGTTGAGCACGGGTGCCATATTTCAGAATAGGAGCAATCGCAAGGGAGTTGATTGCGGCTACTGTTGCCGCCTGCGAACTGTCGATTCGTGCTATTTCTTCAACAATAATGATATATGACAGCGTATCCAACTCCTGACCGCCCAGCTCTTTTGGTGTCTGTATCCCAAAAAAACCTGCTTCACCCATTTTGGCAGTTAACTCCACAGAGAAAATCTCTTTATCATCCAACTCCGCTGCGAGAGGTTTGATCTCACGCTCTGCAAAATCACGAACCCTTGCCCTGAGTTCATGATGGGCTTCCGTTAAAAAAGGACTTAATGACATTTATGACGAATTATTTTGTATGATTGTTTAGTGTTATTGTCAGCTAATTCAACAATTTACCTGTGTTGAAGTTTGTAAAAGTATAAAATTTTCTTTATTGAAAATGCATATCAATGCATGATTTTATCCGTCAGAATGATCATTGGAGCATCATTTTCAACTATATCGCCCTGATTTACATCAATTTGCTTGATGAAAGCCTGGGCTGTTGCCGAGATTTTGTTTTCCATTTTCATCGACTCCAGCACCAATAGCGTATCTCCCTTTGCCACGCTTTCTCCCTCTTTGACATTGATTTTTACAACCGTGCCGTGCATGGGGGCCCGCACAATACTTTCGCCCTCAAGAACCGGATTTTCATTGATGGCCCGCAGGGTTTCACGTCCGAGATGCCGTGCATGACTTATAACAGCTGTTACACCCTCATGATGAAAATATACTTCTCCGTTACGTGCATGATAATACAGTGTGTGTACATTTCCTGAAACGTCAATGCGTAAGGTATCATCACTTCTTTCAACCAGGCGGTAATCCTTGCGCATATGATTGTTTTCAGTACTCAGGTGATGGGGATTGTGATAGAAGTAGTGATGCGTTATTGGTTCACGGTTGATCAACAAATGCGCATCAGGCAGCAGGCGCCAATAGCCAATATTTTGCCATGTGCTGTTTTCCGCTCTCGTTTTTTCCGGTTTGGCAAAAAGAAAAGCCATGGCAAATAACTCCTTTTGGAGAATATCGTGTTGAAAGCTTTTTTTGTTTTGTTGAAGATGCTCAACCAGGTTGGTGTTGCTGTTGCCTTCTGCAAATTCAGATGTTCCTGCCAGGTCAATCAGAAATGGGATATTTGTTTCAATACCCAGCAAAACGTAGTGTCGCAAACTTTTTACCAGTTTTTTTCTGGCGGTTTCCCGGGTGGCACCGTGCACAACCACTTTGCTCACCATGGGGTCATACATTGCGCTGATCTCACCATGGTCACCCAAAGCCGTTTCCACCCTTAATCCCTTGCCGGAAGGTGGTTTGTGGAAATGCACCTTTCCCGGTGAAGGCAAAAAACCTTTGGCCGGATCTTCTGCATATATTCTCGCTTCTATGGCATGCCCGTTGATTTTGATATCGTTTTGGGTAAATGACAAGGGTTTTCCCATGGCAATCATCATTTGCTCCCTGACAATATCGATACCGGTAATCATTTCACTCACCGGATGTTCCACCTGGATGCGCGTGTTCATTTCCAAAAAATAAAACTGATCTCCCTTTACCAGGAATTCTATGGTGCCGGCATTCCGGTAACCGATCTGCCCTGCCAGTTTAATGGCAGCTTCACTGAGCTTGTTCCTTAGGGAACCGGAAATATTGGGAGCAGGTGCTTCTTCAATGATTTTCTGATGCCTGCGCTGCATGGAGCATTCTCTTTCATACAATGTAAGGATATGTCCATGATGGTCAGCAAGCAGCTGAATCTCAATATGCCTGGGGTCAGCCAGATATTTTTCAATATATACTTCGTCGTTGCCAAAATAGTTTTTTGCCTCTCTCTGGGTGCTTTCCAGCAGTTCGCGGAAATCTTTTTCAGACCATGCAATCCGCATCCCTTTTCCCCCGCCGCCTGAAGCAGCCTTGATCATCACCGGGTAACCCATTTCACCGGCTTTATCTGTAAGCTCCGCGGTATTGCCCACAGCCCCTTCAACAACAGGAACACCCAGGGAAACGGCCAGTGCCCTGGCTTCCTTTTTATTGCCCATCAAAGAAATGGCCTCTGCAGTGGGCCCGACAAATATCATCCCGGCTTCTGCCACTGCCCTGGCAAACAATGGATTTTCCGACAAAAAACCATAACCCGGATGGATGGCATCAGCCTCACATTCGCGCGCAATGGCAATGATCTGATCAATGTTCAAATAGGTTTCCGACAAGCTGCTGCCCTGCAAAAGATAGCGTTCGTCAGCCTGCTGAACGTGCAATGAATGCCGGTCTGCTTCCGAATAAATCGCCACCGTTGCAATACCCATTCGGTTTAAGGTTCTGAAAATCCTCACAGCTATCTCGCCACGGTTGGCGACCAGAAGTTTGTTTATCTGCTTCATATTAACGTCATTTTTTCCACGCCGGATTCCTTTTTTCCCTGAATGCACGCCATCCTTCCAGGGCTTCTTCACTTCTCCTGACTTCGTTCAACGACCTGGTGGTGTAGTCAAACAAATCCTCACTAAGACATTGATCCGAAACCTTGATGATCAGCTCCTTGCACTTTTTTACGGCTTCGGGTGCGTTACTGAGAATTTCATCACAAAGATAATCTTTGTGGGCAATCATGCTGTCTTTGCTGCCGGCTTTGTCAATCAGCCCTGAGGCAAGGGCCTCCTCTATGCCCATGGTGATACCGCTGAGCATAAACTGACGCGCTTTGAACTCACCCATCCGCCTGATCACAAAAGGTGAAATCGTAGCAGGAATCAGCCCCAGCCTTACTTCACTGAATGTAAAGCTTGTGTTTTCCTCGGCCAGCACAAAATCCGCACCTGCCAGCAAACCCAATGCCCCGCCCATTACCTTGCCATGTGCCAGGACGATCAACGGCTTCGGGAAGCTGTAAAAGGCATTGAACAAACGGGATAGAACCAGGGGAGGCTGTTCCTCTGGTGGCAGTCCGTCCTGAGTCATCCAACCCAAATCCGCCCCCGCACAAAAAGCCGGTCCGTGCCCGCGAACCACCAACACCCTTGTCCCCGGATCACCGGCCAGATTTGAAAGTGCCTCCGTTAACCCGGCAGCCATCAACTGATCGATCGCATTGCGCTTGTCCGGCCTTGATAACCATAAAGTGGTTATCAGTCCGTCCTTCTCTATCTCAATGTTTGTGTATCCCATAACTTTTGGTTAATGTGCAAATGTGGAAATGTGCAAATGTGCAAATGTACCAATGTACCAATTTACCAATGTATCAATTTATCAATTTATCAATGTACCAATATTCCAATGCCTGAATGTACAAATGTTTAAATGTCAAAAATCAAAAGGTCGAAATCTCCAATCGTCATATAAATAATGCAGCCTTTCTTTGCGGGTTTTGCGTGATTTAAATTTTGCGGCCTTTGCGTGGGATAAATTATTTCACCGCAAAGACGCAGAGAACGCAAAGTTTTTATCTTTGGACAGGTCAAGCCCTGTCCCTACTTTCTTTTCTGCTTACTTCTTACTAACTACTATTTACTTCCTACCCCACGCTCCCTCATTCCCAACCTACATCCTATAAACCCCGCTCGTCGGTTCACCATAGGGCTTATTCAGCGAAACGGCGATGGCCATGGCCACCACCTGCCTGGTTTGCATCGGTTCGATGATTCCGTCGTCCCACAGGCGTGATGAACTGTAATAGGGAGAGCCTTCGGTTTCATATTTTTTCAGGATGCTTTCTTTCATGGCTTCTATTTCCGCAGGATCGGCTTTTTGACCTTTGGCCTCCATCTGGTCGATCTTTACCTGGGCCAGCACCATCGCCGCCTGTTGCCCGCCCATCACAGATATGCGGGCCCCCGGCCACATAAACAGGAAATGTGGGTCGAACGCCCTGCCTGCCATGGCATAATTCCCGGCACCGTAAGATCCGCCGGTGATAATGGTGATCTTTGGCACAGAAGCATTGGCCACGGCATGTACCAGCTTCGACCCGTCCCTGGCAAGACCTGCATTTTCATAAACTTTTCCCACCATAAAACCGGTAATGTTTTGCAGAAAAAGTATAGGTATTTTCCTGAAATTGCATAACTGGATAAAATGCGTGCCCTTCAGGGATGATTCGGCAAACAATACGCCGTTGTTGGCGATGATACCCACCGGATAGCCCATTATGCGAGCAAAACCTGTAACAAGGGTGGTGGCATAGCGGGATTTGAACTCGTGAAAGCGGCTGCCATCCGTAAGCCTGGCAATAATCTCATAAGGGTCGGTCTGCTTTTTCTGGTCGGACTGGAGAATGCCTGTCAATTCCGCGGGGTCATATTTTGGTTCTTCCGGGCTTATGACTTCCAGCATTTGCTTTGTTCTTGGTTGCAGTGTTTCAAAAATGCTGCGGCAAATGGAAATGGCATGCTGATCATTTTCTGCAAAGTGGTCGGCAACACCCGACTTTGTGGTATGCACTTCAGCACCGCCCAGCTCTTCGGGGGTTACGATCTCGCCGGTAGCGGCCTTTACAAGCGGCGGCCCGCCGATAAAAATAGTGCCCTGGTTTTTTACGATAATGGTTTCGTCGCTCATGGCCGGAATATAGGCACCACCTGCCGTACACGATCCCATCACCAGTGCAATCTGCGGGCAACCCTGTGCAGAAAGTCTTGCCTGGTTAAAAAATATGCGGCCGAAATCATCCCTGTCAGGAAATACCTCTGCCTGCTCAGGGAGAAAGACCCCTCCCGAATCAACCATATAGACGCAGGGAAGGTTGTTTTGCATGGCAATCTCCTGCGCCCTGATATGTTTGCGAATGGTCTCCTTTACATATGTGCCGCCTTTTACGGTTGCGTCATTAGCGATGATCACGGCTTCCTTCCCATGTATCACACCGATACCGGTAACAATACCCGCTGCGGGAAAACTGTCCCTGTATTGTCCGTTAGCCGCCAGCGTCGACAATTCAAGGAATGGCGTGCCCGGATCCAGCAATAAATCAATCCGTTCGCGGGCGAGCAGCTTGCCACGGGCCCTGTGCTTTTCAATGGCATGGTCAGGCCCTCCCTTCATCACACCGTGCATGATCTCGCGATGCCGCTCCAGGATTTGGGTATAACGCTTTTGATTATCAATAAATTCAGCGTCCTCTTTGTGAATATGTGATGGGATGGTATACATACGTCATGTTTTGATATGTGATGCTGTTTTTGGTGATCTGAAACAGGATGATCAGACAGTCATTTTGCTCCAAAGCCTTTTTGCATGCTCACGCGACTCCACGAAAATCTTTTCCTTATCAACAGTTTGTATTTGCCGGTTTTTGACGATCAGCTTTCCGTTGGCGATCACGTCGCGCACATGGGCCGCGGTAAGGCCAAAGATGAAGTGTCCATAGAAATTATCGCTGTTCAGGGGTGTTGGACTGTCATAATCGAGCACCACCAGGTTGTTGGGACCATCACCGGCAAACCCGTTTTTTTGCAGGTAGCGGTGAACATTCCTGAAACGCTGATATAAGTCCGGCGGGGAAATGACATCACAATGCTGACCGGTAAAATAAGCCGCTTTGGAGCTCCTCAGCATGTCGCTGTGCATGCCATCGGTACCCAGCATGATGTTTTCTCCCAGGCCTGTGCCGTTAAAGCATCCCACCTTATTTTTCAGATTGCTTTCCATATTTTCCACAATCCAGCATGGTTTGCTTTTAAAAATACTGCGCTCTTTGGCATCCAGATGTATCCCGTGTACAAGGATCGTCTTGGATGAATCCATGACGCCGGCCTCGTTCAAACGTTCCGTCACCTGCTGGTAATAGTTTTGCAGACTGTGTTCCTGATCCCAGCGGTCTTCAGCCAGATGCATGTGTACGCCGGTGTCGTATTTTTTCATCAGCTTTACAGCTTTGTCCAGCGTGTCTGGTCCTACTGTAAAGGAAGCGTGTAAGCCTACCAGTCCTTGTCTTTTCTGCAGGTACCTTTCTGTTTCAGCAAGACCTGCTTCCGCTTTGTCTTTGCCGTCTCTGTCAGTCGCTTCATAACAAAGAAGGTGTGATATCCCGACCTCTTCAAAAGCATCGGCAATGATGTCGAGTGATCCCTTTATGGCATTGGGCGATGCATGATGATCAATAATGAAGGTAGAACCTAAGCGTGCAGCGGCCATGGCTGTCACAAGGGCACTGTAGCGAATGGTATCCTTGTCGAGTGCCTTATCAAGCCGCCACCAAATGAATTCCAGGATTTCCCGGAAATTTTCCGGTGATTTTGGAGGTGCAGGCATCCCCCTGGCAAGGGCAGAATACACATGATGATGCCCCACGGCAAAAGATTTGGTGATCAGTTTGCCGGTGCAGTCAAGGACTGTATGACCCGATATGTCTCCCGGGGCTTTATCGTTTCTGCCTGTAAGATGGATCGCGCCATCCGCACCCTCGTCCACCAATACATCGGCCTGCACGAACTCCAGGCTTTCCCAGTGAATGAATGTTCCGTTTTTTAGTAAAACTCCCATAACACGTTGCTTGTTGATTAATGAATAAAGAAATCTTGATTTATGATCATTCAATTATTTGGACATGACTTCAGATTGTTTCATCCGACATGTTTTGGCTTTCGTTTTGCCGGTAATAGCCCTTACTAAAACCGATGAACAGGCAATTTGGTTCTTTTGTTACCGTCGAAAAATGTATAAGCATTGGCAACAGCAGCAGCCGTCGGCACCATCCCGATCTCCCCGATCCCTTTGGCTCCGTAAGGACCATGGGGATCTTTTTCTTCCACCCCGATAACCTTCACTTCAGGCATCTCTTTTGCCCGCCAGATACCCAAATCCTTCAGCCTGACCTGCTTTGGCCTGCCGTTTTCCATCTCCAGCTTTTCAGTAAGCGCGTATCCCAGGCCCATATGCACGGCACCATGGATCTGCCCTTCAAAAAGCGTAGGATTCATGATCTTCCCGGCATCATGCGCGGCAACAACTTTTTTCACATTCCCGTTATCATCCAGAATAACAACCTGGGTGGCATAGCCATAGGCGAAATGTATTTTGGGGTCTTCAGCATTTTCGCCGGGTTTACACGTCCAGTCACAAATATATTCACCCCGGTATGTTTTTCCTGCGAGTTCTGCCAGCGGTTCATCCTTCTCCCGGTGCTTTTCCAAATCCTCTTTGATTTTTTTTGCTGCATCCAGAATGGCGTTGCCAAGCAATGCCGTACCCCTTGACGATGTTGTCATGCCCGTGGGCACATCTTCACCTGTATCCACTGACACTTCCATAATCAGCGGGTCAATCCCGGTTTCCTGGTGGAGGGTCTGAATGGCCATGGTATGGATACCCTGCCCCATTTCCGTCCAGCCATGGTGGATCAGCACCTTGCGGGCATCAACGATCTCGATCTTGACCTTACTCTCGTCGATCATACCGTTACCCACCCCTGAATTCTTAATGCCGCAGGCAATGCCGGCATAGCTGGCATTCTTGAAATCGTCCTTTACCGCGTTTAGGGTTTTTCGCAGTCCCACGCCTTCCAGCTTTTGTCCGGTTGCAGTGGTGGCTCCGTCGGTAAGGGCATTGTCGTAGCGGATCTGCCACCTGTCGAAGCCCGCTTGCCGGCAAAGATCGTCAATACAGGATTCCAGGGCGAAAATGACCTGCGGAACACCAAACCCCCGCATGGCTCCCGATGGGATATTGTTGGTGTAAACGGTTTTGGCAGAGATGTCAACGGCAGGGACAGTATAACCTCCGGTGGCATGTCCCACAACACGTTCCATCACCTTTGTCCCCACGGAAGCATAAGCACCGGTATCGCCCACAGCATTAAGGGTGAGGGCTGTGAACCTGCCTTTGCTGTCGCAGGCTAACCGCATGTCCATCCATACCGGATGCCTTTTGGGGTGCATCCGTATGGATTCTTCCCGGTTCAGGTGAACCTTTACCGGCTTCTTCAGCAAGCGGCTGAAGAGTGCTGCATGCCCCTGCACACTGAGGTCCTCCTTACCACCAAAACCGCCGCCGTTAGATACCTGTGTTACATAAATAAGACTTTCGCCGATGCCGAGCAATCGGGCAAGCTGTTTGCGGTCAACATATACCCCCTGACTCTGACTGTAAAGCCGGATCCCTTCCTTTTCAGGCAGGGCCACGGCACATTCGGTTTCCAGGAAGGCATGTTCAACATGTTGCGTTTCAAATACACCTTCTGC
>SKTQ01000223.1 GCA_007122505.1 Bacteroidales bacterium
CGTTCAGTTGACTGATATCCATTTCTGTTAATGTGTTTCAATTTTAAACGCAAAAATATTCATAGCATGTAAAATAGTGTTTTATTTTGTCGTTAAATAATGTTAAAGTACTGATAATCAAATAACAAATATTTATTTAACTTTTTTTAAGATTTTTTTTCTGAAAAATGCTTGCCGAATAAAAAAATTGATCTACATTTGTAGTGTATTAGTATTGTAGAACACCATAACATTATGAAAGATGGTACAAATTGAGAACTTAAGTTTTGGTTATACACGGAAACAGACCCTGTTTGACCAATTGGTGCTAGCCCTTGAACCCGGCCATATATATGGTTTGCTGGGGAGAAACGGGGCGGGCAAAACCACCTTGTTAAAAGTGATCGCCGGCTTGGTTTTTCCCCGCGAAGGGTATTCGAAAGTGGCTGGTTTTGAATCACGGGACCGCGTACCTGAATGTTTGGCAGATATCTGTCTCATCCCTGAGGAATATCATTTGCCATCTATTCCCATCAGCAGGTATGTCTCTCTAAATGCGCCTTTCTATAAGCGCTTTGATCATGAAAAACTGTCATGGTTGATGAAAGAGTTCCAGTTAAACCCGGAGCAGAAACTGCATCAGCTTTCTTTCGGTCAGAAAAAGAAATTTTTACTGGCATTCGGATTGGCCACATCAGCGCGTCTGATGCTCATGGATGAGCCCACCAACGGACTGGATATCCCTTCGAAAAGTCAGTTTCGAAGAGTTATTGCAGCATCTCTTACCGAAGAACAAAGTGTGGTGATATCAACCCACCAGGTTCGGGACCTTGAAACCCTGATTGATCCCATCATTATTATTGATGAAGGTAAAATCATTTTCCAGAGAAGTCTGGCAGAAATATCCGGCTCACTGGCATTTGAAACCCTGGGAGAGATCAAGGAAAACCTGCAGCCCATTTATTATGAAGAAGCATTGGGTGGTTTTTCAACCATTATGCCAAATACAAAGGGCAAAGACACCAAGTTGGATATGGAACTGTTGTTTAACGGGGTCATTGCCAACACAAAAGGAATCAATCAAGCATTTAAATCTTAAGTACAAATGAAAACAAATAACATATTATCAATCAAACGGTTATATTTGTTTTTAAGACGACAAATATTATCCAATACCACAACATTGCTCATAGCCTTTGGGGCCGTTGCAGGTGCATTGCTTGTTGTAACGCTGTTGAGCGGCTTTTTGCAGCCACAGGAACCCAGCAATCTCACCGGATTATATTTATCAGCTATGTTTATTGGTGGTTTTGTGTTTACCAGTAATATTTACGCGGAGTTGCACCAGTCACAAAGAAGCTATCAGTTTCTGACACTTCCGGTCTCAACCACGGAACGGTTGGCAGGTGCCTGGGTAATAACTGCTGTGTTGTTCCCGCTGGTTTCATTGGCTGCCATGGCTCTTATTGTATTGATAGCCAACTTACTTATTAACATCAGCATGGGTGTTTCACCATTCCCTTCCGTATTTACCGGGGGCACATGGACAGCAGTTAAAATATATGTGGTTACTCAATCCATGTTTCTTGCCGGTGCAGCCTATTTTCGAAAAAATAATTTCCTGAAAACCGTTTTGACATTGTTTGTGGCTTCGATGATACTGCAATTCTTTTTTGCCTTATCAGCGTGGCTGATCCTGTCACCACTTGATCCGGGGCCGGGATTTTCGATGCAGGCACAGCACCTCACACCCCAACTGGAACAACTGATTATGACCTATATACCCAATACGGCCCGGGTTGTGTTCTGGTATTTGTGGGCACCATTTTTTCTGGTAATCGCATGGTTCAGCTTAAAAGAAAGGCAGGTGTAATATGGAATTTAACGATAATCAGGCAATATATCTGCAGATTGCAGATTACATTTGTGACCGGATCTTAAAAAGGCACTGGAAGGAGGGAGAAAAGATTCCCTCTATCAGGGACACCGCCGTTTTGATGGAAGTAAATCCCAACACAGTTGTCAGAACATTCAACTTCCTGCAAGACAAAGGAATTATATTCAACAAGCGAGGTATCGGTTACTTCGTAGCTGAAGACGGATTCAAAAAAACTATGGCATTCAAAAAAGAAAATTTTATCAATGAGGATCTGCCAAAGGTTTTTCATACGATGGACATTTTAAAAATGCGCACATCCGACCTTGAGAATTATTATGAATCCTACAAAGAGCAAACCCTTAAAGAACAAACATCATAAAATCACTATCTATGAAAACGAGCAATAAAATTCTATTTTCCGCCTTTGGTATTGTCCTGTTAGGTATCATCATCATCCTGTTGTATATCCGTGTTAATCTATCTTTGGATATGGTTGAAGGAAGTGGCAACGTTGTAACCGAAAGGAGGGAGGTTGCTGAATTCCGGCGCATTGATGTAAGAGGAAATATTCGTTTGCACATCTCACAAGGTGATGAATACTCTATGTCAATTGAAGCCGACGATAACCTTGTTCACCTGGTGATGGCAAAGCCCGTTCAGGATAAGCTTTATGTGTATCTTGAAAAAGGCATTCATAAAGATGCAACCATGAATATTCACATCCAAACAACACAGTTAACAGAACTAACTGTATCAGCAGGTGCCCGTGCTTTTGCCTCTGACACTATTCATGGGGTTTCTTTCAAACATGTTTTGCAGGCGGGTGCACAAAGTGACCTGATACTGGACTTTGAGCGCATGGATCTGCTTGTCCAGGCTGGTGGTGTAAGTAGTTTATCTGGAAGGGTTTATCATGCACAGGTGTCAAGTTTGGCAGGAGCTATCATTAACGCGCAATACCTGGAAGTTGAAGACCTGGAAATCAATGGGAGAGCCGGCTCCATCAACACTTTCCACGTTAACCGAAGCATTTCAGGCAGGGCACGAAATGGGGCCATCGTAAACTATTCAGGCGAACCCGATGTGGAGGACCTCAGAATAGAGCGCGGCGGCCTGATTCAGATAAGCATGGATGGTGAAGAAATGTTTCCTCATGCATTTGATTTTCCTGAAAATAAATGAAAGTTTATGCATGAAGCTTAAAATTGTTTAAGTTTGAGGCATATTTGCCTGAAAAGTATGCCTGACTGGAAACATTTGTGTAAAAAATGCCTTGCTTTCGCCAGAATTGACCTGACAAAGAATATGGCGTATGATCGCCTGACCCTTAATATTTTAAAAACAAAGCTAAAAAGCACCTCCAACTGTATTGACATCGGTTGTCATGACGGGGAGGTGCTTAAACAAGTGATTAAACTAGCACCGGCAGGGAAACATTATGCCTTCGAGCCCATACCGGAATATTATGAACTGCTATTGAATGTATACGGCAACCAGGTTACTGTGTTGCCGTATGCATTGTCGGACAAGCATGGCCGCACCTTGTTTCACCATGTACGTAACGCCCCGGCATACAGTGGTTTACGGCAAAGAAAATACGCTACTAATGACCCTGATATACAAGAAATTGAAGTGGAAACGCGACGGTTGGATGATCTGATTCCGCAAGACATACAGATAGATTTCATTAAAATAGATGTAGAGGGTGCTGAGTATTTGGTCATGCAAGGAGCCAAAGAATTAATCACCCGTTGTAAACCGATCATTGTGTTTGAATTTGGTTTGGGAGCCAGCGATTTTTATCAAACCAAACCCGAGGAATTATATCATTTCCTTGTAAATGATTCCGGTATGAAAATATCTTTGCTTCAGGATTATATTTTAAAGAAAAAGGCTCTGGACTTGGAAAGCTTTCAAAGATGTTATCAAGACCAGCTTGAATATTATTTTATTGCCCATCCCAAATAATCATATATTCAAAGATTAAGCAATTGTGCGACGGTTTAAACAACAATTACATTTTGATGACTATTTTGTTTTATAATTAATATTATGTTAAATATATAATATAAAAAGACAGGGCGAATGTTTTCACTGCCCTGCCCTCTTTTAGCTTTAGTATAAAATGTTAAAATGTTAAATGGCTAATCTTCTTCACCGAAATACTTCAGGTACAGCCCTTCTATTTCCTTAAGCTTATCCGGTTGATTGGTGCGTGCGTATAATTCAACCAGAGAGATGAGTACCGTTCTGTAAAATTCATGGTCTTCATCAATCATTTCAAGTGCTTGTTGCAAATAAGGTTCTGCATCAAGCCATATTCTCCGGATTTCCTTTTCATCTTCTTCATATTGAGCAAAATCGTGGGTTGCTCTCAGCCTTTCTTCAGCTTCTTCAAAAAGGCGCAATCCTTTATTGAAATGCAAAGCACCGAGGTTAAACATCGCATCAAAATAATCCGGATCTATTTCAAGGGCTTTTTTATAAGCACTAATGGCTTCCTGAAAGGCAAATTCTCGTTTTTCTGCCGGATAGAGTGTATCCTGGGCCATCTGATCGTAATTGGCAGCCAAAGCAAAATACAGTACCGGATTATCCGGGTCTTTTTCAATGGCAATATCAAGTATTTTTTCGGCCCTGTTTAAGTCCCCTGTAAAGATGTGGATATTGGCTTCGGTAAAGATAAGTTCAAGGTCATCCGGATAACGTTCCCGTCCTTCTTCCACATATTGGGTGCCACCAACGGTATCGCCAAGGAAAAGGGAAATATTAGCCAGGGATGAATACAAAAACGGTTGGTCGTATTTCATATCCCTCAGTCTTTTGTACAGATCCAATGCTTTTTCATATTGTTGCCCAAGCTCTGCAGAGAGTGCTGCATTATAAAGCGTTGTTGTATCCTGTGCTTCAAAAGTTTTCCCTATTTCATAGGCCCGCAGGAAATAATCGCTGGCTTTTCCCCAATTTTGCTGGTTGTATTGGTCCACTCCCTGGTTGAAAACCATTTCAGATAAAAACAACATGTTTTGTTGAATCTGTATCCAATGCTCATTGTCTGTATCCAGTTCCATTGCGTTTATCATCGCTTCATCGGCTTTATCCACAGGGTTTTCCACAAGCGCCCTGTATTCCGGATTTTCGGAAATGGCAATTTGAAGATGTAAGCGCGCTTTGAGCAACCAGAATTCCGGATCATCAAATACTTCTTCGTATTCCATAGCTGCTTGCAGATTTTCCAGGGCACTGGCGAGGTTTCCCCTGTCAATATTGCGATCTGCACGCCTCATGTCTCTGCCTTGTGCGTAGAGCACAGACGTTGAGAACAGAACAAATATGAAAAAAACTACTATGCGTTTCATTGGATTAAATTTTGGTTTAAAAAAAGATTTGTTTTTGAGTGATGGTATGTATGGCAAAATTAAAAATTATTTCAAAAAATGCAACAGTTTTGGAAAACTTGTGATTAATTGTCATCATTTTCTGCCGATTCACCTGCCGGTTCATCATTGGATTCAACTTCATCATTTCCATTCAGACCATTGCTACCGTTGAGTGCTTTTTCCTGGACTTTAGTGACGGCTGCAATTTTGTCATCATTTTTCAGGGTAATTAGTTTTACACCTTGTGTAGCCCTGCCCATATCACGCAAATCCGATACGGCAAGTCTGATTGTGATACCTGATTTGTTGATAATCATGAGGTGGTCGTTTTCCTGTACATTTACCATCGCGATCAGCGGTCCTGTTTTTTCGGTAATATTAAGGGTTATCACTCCCTTACCTCCCCTGTTGGTTATTCGATATTCATCCAGGATAGAACGTTTACCGTATCCTTTTTCACTCACCACCAGGATACTGCTCATTGCATCTTCTACACAAACCATACCAATTACATCGTCGTGTGGTCCGGCCAGGCTGATACCTCTTACTCCGGAAACATTTCTACCCATGGAACGTACAGTATTTTCCTTAAATCGTATAGCTTTGCCGCTTCTGGATCCGATAAGGATTTCATTTTCACCGTTTGTCAATGAGGCTTCAATCAATTCATCTCCCTCCCTGATATTGATAGCGATAATTCCATTGGCTCTCGGTCTGCTGTAAGCTTCAAGGCTGGTTTTCTTGATTACACCTTTCCTGGTGCACATCATGATAAAATGGTTTTTGATGTATTCCTCATCTGTGAGGTCTCTGACATTGACAAAGGCTTTGATTTTGTCGTCGGAAGGAATATTGATCAGGTTTTGAATGGCCCTGCCCTTTGACGTTTTGGTGCCTTCAGGAATTTCAAACACCCTCATCCAAAAGCATTTACCCTGTTCGGTAAAGAATAACAGATAGTTATGGTTCGTGGCCACAAAAAGGTGTTCCACGAAATCGTCGTCGCGCGTTACCGAACCTTTGCTACCGCGGCCTCCCCTACCCTGTGTTCTGAATTCTGAGAGCAATGTCCTTTTGATGTAGCCCAGATGTGAGATAGTGATCACTACTTCTTCGTCTGGGATGGTATCTTCGATACGAAAGTCATTGGCTGTATATTCGATTTCCGATCTTGTTTTATCTCCAAACTTTTCTTTTACCTCGACTAACTCATCCTTAATGATATTCATCCGAAGAGAAATATCGGCAAGAACAGATTTTAAATATTCAATCTTTTGCAGAAGTTCTTTGTATTCCTTATCAATTTTGTCCCTTTCCAAACCGGTAAGTCTCTGCAAACGCATATCCAGAATGGCTTTGGCCTGTATTTCAGTAAGAGAAAACTTCTCCATAAGGCCTTCCCTGGCTTCATCGGGTGTTTGGGAAGCACGTATCAGGGCTATTACTTCGTCGATGTGGTCCAGTGCAATAAGCAGTCCTTCAAGTATGTGGGCCCGTTTTTCTGCTTCCCTCAGTTCATATTCGGTGCGTCGTGTAACCACATCATGGCGATGCTCCACATAATACTGAATCAACTCCTTCAGGTTCAATAGCATGGGTCTTCCATTGACCAGGGCAATGTTATTCACATTGAAAGATGTTTGCAAAGCCGTATGTTGGTAAAGCAGGTTAAGCACAACATTTGGTACAGCATCCTTACGCAGTTCATACACAATACGCATCCCTTTCCTGTCGGATTCATCGCGGATATCGGAGATTCCTTCAATTTTTTTATCATTCACCAGATCGGCGGTCCGTTTGATCATTTCGGCTTTGTTGACCTGGTATGGGACAGAAGTTGCGATGATGGCTTCTTTACCGTTATCGAGTATTTCCATGGTTGTTTCACCACGCATTACGATACGTCCTCTCCCGGTATGATAGGCATCTTTCACACCTTCGTAGCCGTAGATCAAACCGCCGGTTGGGAAGTCCGGTGCCTTGATATGCTTCATCAGGCCGTCAATATCGATGTCGTTGTCATCAATATAGGCGATGATGCCGTCCACCACCTCACTAAGGTTATGGGGTGGCATATTGGTAGCCATGCCTACGGCAATTCCCGATGATCCGTTTACCAGCAGGTTGGGAATTTTGGCGGGGAGTATGGTCGGTTCCTTGAGAGTATCGTCAAAGTTTAGCTGAAAGTCCACTGTTTCCTTATCAATGTCGGCCAGCATTTCTTCTGCGATCCTTTGCATACGGGCTTCAGTATAACGCATGGCGGCAGGGCTGTCGCCGTCTATACTGCCAAAATTACCCTGACCGTCAACGAGCGGATATCTCAGCGACCAATCCTGTGCCATTCTGACCATGGCATCATACACGGAGCTGTCGCCATGGGGGTGATATTTACCCAGCACCTCCCCTACTATCCTGGCTGATTTTTTATACGGACGGTTGCTCAGGGTACCCAATTCGTGCATCCCAAACAATACACGGCGGTGCACGGGTTTTAAACCGTCACGCACATCGGGGAGTGCCCTGGAAACGATCACAGACATGGCATAATCGATGTATGCCGATTTCATCTGATCTTCAATATCAACCTTGATAATCTTTTCTTCTGACATTTTGAAAATCAATATTTTGTAAAGAAAAACACATCAAAAAATAAACATACGAAAATACACAATTTTTCCCACATTAAATCATTCTTATTGAGCACGGAAGCATCAACTTTCCAACAATTGAGGTTAATTATTGTTAATAAGTTAGAGTGCTTAATTGCATTTTGATTAATATTGTAATGTTTAATGATTTTAAAAATAAACCACAAAGGAAATAACCTATGGAAGCAAAATTTTCACCTGTTGTGAAAGATGTGATCACGTATAGTCGGGAAGAGGCTCTTCGTATGGGTAATGATTATATCGGGATCGAACATTTTTTGCTTGGTTTGATTCGCGAAGGAGGAAATGTGGCGGTCCAGTTGCTTAATCAGCTTGGCATGGACCTCAATTATATGAAAAGAACCATTGAAAAGACCATTAAAGGGAATTCACCCCAATCCCGCAATGCTGAGAGTATACCACTTGTAAAGCAAGCTGAGCGTGTTTTGAAGATCACTTATCTTGAGGCAAAGTTATTTAACAGTGATTTGATTGGTGCTGAGCATTTGCTGTTGTCTATATTGAAGGATAACGACAATCTTGTAACGCGTTTGTTAAATCAATATGGCATTGATTATGAAACCATAAAGGAAGAAGTGAAGCGTATACGGAGTCAGTTTGATGACAAGCAGGAGAAGAAGGATTTCCGTGGAGAGCTTTCACATAGCGAAGAAGATGAGGCCTCTGAGGGTGGTGGCTTTGGCAGCTCCATGAAAAAGTCGGGTGAAAAATCAACCACTCCGGTATTGGACAACTTTGGTCGTGATTTAACAAAAGCGGCTGAGGAAGACAGGCTGGATCCCGTTGTGGGTCGAGAAAAAGAGCTGGAGCGGATTGCCCAGATCCTGTCCCGGCGCAAAAAGAACAACCCGATCCTTATCGGTGAGCCGGGCGTAGGCAAGTCGGCCATTGCTGAAGGCTTGGCTTTGCGCATAGTGCAGCGGAAGGTAAGCCGTGCATTATTCAACAAGCGGTTGGTAACCCTCGATCTGGCATCCCTGGTTGCGGGTACAAAATACAGGGGGCAGTTTGAAGAGCGGATGAAAGCCTTGCTGAACGAGCTGGAAAAGAATCCCGATGTTATTCTGTTTATTGATGAGTTGCACACCATTGTAGGTGCAGGTGGAGCTTCCGGCTCACTTGATGCTTCAAACATGTTCAAACCGGCTCTTGCCCGGGGCGAAATACAATGTATCGGGGCTACAACCATGGATGAATATCGCCAGCACATTGAAAAAGATGGTGCGCTGGAACGGCGTTTTCAAAAAATAATTATTGACCCTACAACTGCCGAAGAAACCATGGTAATTCTCAACAATATCAAATCCAAATATGAAGACCATCACCTGGTGACCTATGGTGAAGACGCCATCAAAGCCTGTGTATATCTTACCGACCGCTATGTGAGCGACAGATATCTGCCAGATAAGGCCATTGATGCCCTTGACGAAGCTGGCTCCCGTGTACATATTACCAATATCCGCGTACCCGAGGCCGTAATCAATATTGAGAGCCAGATTGATACCGTCAGAGAGAATAAAACCAGGGCCATCAAAAGCCAGAAATATGAACAGGCAGCAAAATTCCGTGACCAGGAGCGGGAATTGATGGACAGGCTTGAGATGGAGAAGAGAAAATGGGAAGAAGAATCCCAGTTGCACAGAGAGCAGGTAACCGAGCAGAATGTATCGGAAGTGGTTTCTATGATGACGGGTGTGCCTGTACAAAGAATCGCGTTGAATGAGAGCGAGCGTCTGATCAATATGGAAAAGGATTTAGAGAAAAGTGTGGTAGGACAGAGTGATGCCATCCGTAAGATTGTCAAAAGTATCAGGCGAAATCGTGCAGGCTTGAAAGATCCGGCCAAACCCATCGGTTCATTTATCTTTCTTGGACCCACCGGTGTTGGTAAAACCCATCTGGCCAAAGTGCTTTCTCATCATTTGTTTGACTCTGATGATGCCATCGTTCGGATCGACATGAGTGAGTATATGGAGAAGTTTGCGGTTAGCCGTCTTGTTGGTGCTCCTCCCGGTTATGTAGGCTATGAAGAGGGTGGCCAGCTTACCGAAAAAGTTCGCCGCAAGCCTTATTCGGTTCTTTTGCTTGATGAGATTGAAAAAGCCCATCCCGATGTGTTTCACCTGCTGCTTCAAATGCTTGATGACGGTCAGTTAACTGACAGTCTGGGGCGCCGTGTGGATTTCAAAAATACCATTATCATTATGACATCCAATATTGGTTCAAGGCAACTCAAGGATTTTGGTATGGGAGTGGGCTTCAATACTCCTGCCCGTCAGGCTGCTTCCAAAGAGTATACACAAAGTGTGATTGAAAATGCATTGAAGAAAACTTTTGCACCAGAATTTCTAAACCGTGTAGATGATGTGGTCATTTTTGATGCATTGCAGAAAGAACACATCTTCAAAATTATTGATATTGAACTGAAAAAGTTATTCAAGCGGATCGATGATCTTGGTTATCACATCAAACTTACAGATGCAGCCAAGGAGTTTATTGCTGAAAAAGGCTGGGATCCATCCTTTGGTGCAAGGCCTCTGAAGCGAGCCATCCAGAAATACCTGGAAGACCCCCTCGCTGAAGAGATCATCCGCAGTAAAGTTACTGCCGGGGATACCATTGAAGTGAATTATGAAAAAGAAAGTGAGGAAGTCTATATCCGCGTGAAGCACGCCCCGAAGCAAAAAAAGGATGAGTCAGCAAAAGTGCCTGAAAGGGATAACGAAAAAAACGGTGACGAACCAACGGATGCATAATTTGCTTATAGATCAATCAGCACTACTGATAACAGAAAACCCCGGCATCATTGTCCGGGGTTTTTTGATTTAAGAATGTTGTCTGAGTGATTCCCTGATCACAAACACCTAAAAGGCATAGGTGTTATCCTCAATCAACCTTGCAGCAATGCGGCGTCTTGCTTCTTTGACGTTAACTCCTTTTGTGTCGCTTAATGTTTTGATGGCACTTACCACTTTGGCTGCCTCTTCTCCGTCAGCAAAGGAGTTAATGGCATCCATGGCAAATTTCTGCACTTTGCCTGCTGCATCATAAATAAAAACATCAAGGATATCTCGGTATAGCGAAGCATTTTCTCCCCTTGAGGGCTCAGTTTTTTCAACACGCAAAGCAAGCGATTCGGCTATGTAAATTTCAGAAATGACATCTGCAATATTATTGAGGATTTCCTGTTCCTTAGAGAGTTTCTTCCCCAAAGCGTTGCTTGCGCCATGAATGATGAGCATGGCTATTTTTTTCAAGTTTTTGACATACCTGCGTTTTTCATCAAAATAGCCCTCTCTTTCTAGTGCTTTGTTGATTATATTTTGCGGGCTTGCATAAAGGTCTTCCGCCATTTCAAACAGCGGGAAATCACCTTTTTTGGCCCTCTTGAGCGCAGTATCGGTAATGAGCAAACGGTTGATTTCGTTGGTGCCCTCGAAAATCCGGTTGATGCGTGAGTCGCGGTATCCTCTTTCCACGTTCATTTCTGCGGAATATCCCATTCCACCGTGGATCTGCACCGCTTCGTCAACAACAAAATCAAGCACTTCCGAACCATAAACTTTAAGTATGGCATCTTCTACGGCATAGTGACTGATGCCTTCGATTGCTGCGCGGCCTGCGTCGCAAGCGTCGCGCAACTTGAGTCTTTCCATCAGGTCATCGATGTCTTTACTGACGCGGTAAATGGCGGATTCGTGTGCAAAGGTACGGATAACCATTTCAGCCAGTTTGTGTTGAATGGCCCCAAATGTAGAGATCAATACACAAAACTGTTTTCTTTCATTGGCGTATTTTACTGAATCTGTAATGGCCATTTTGGCGGCACCAATTACATTGGCGCCCAGTTTCATTCTACCCATATGCAGAATGCTGAGTGCAATCCGGAATCCCTCTCCCCTTTCACCGAGCATATTTTCAACGGGTACTTTTACATCATTGTAATAAATCTGGGCTGTGGAAGACCCCTTGATACCCATTTTGTGCTCATCGGGGCCAATGACAACACCGGGCATGTCGCTATCAACGATAAATGCGCTGAGGATCCTGTCGTTGTCAATCTTTGCAAATACTACCTGGGTATCGCAGAAGCCGGCGTTGGTGATCCACATTTTCTGACCGTTCAGGATATAATGTTTACCGTCTTCCGAGAGCGTTGCGCTGCTCTTTCCTGAGTTGGCATCGCTACCCGCTCCGGGTTCTGTGAGGCAGTAAGCACCAAGCAGTTCTCCTGTAGCCAATTGGGGTACATATTTTTGCCGCTGTTCATCATTGCCGTAGTAAACGATAGGTAGCGTTCCAATGCCACAGTGTGCCATAAATGCGACTGAGAAGGAAAAACCGGCCCCAATTGTTTCAGCTGCAAGCATTTGTGTAACAAATGACTGACCGAACCCACCGTATTCTTCAGGTACGGATATACCCATCAATCCAAGGTCGCCTGATTTTTTCAGGATTTCCTTCATCAGTTCCCTGTCACCTTTATCCAGTTGATCCAGATGTGGATATACCTCTGCTTCCAGAAAATCCTTACAGGTTTGCGCAATCATTTGCTGTTCCTCATCAAAGTCTTCCGGAACGAATATTTCATTGGCTTCACTATCTCTGACAAGGAATTCTCCGCTTTTGATATAATCTTTTTTCTCCATTTTCTGATCGTTTTTATGATTAATTACCCAAAGCCAGGGCGATTAGTTCTGCGATATCGTAATTTTTTACGCTTTCTTCTTTGTTTTTATATTTGATGCCGTCGGTGATCATGACCATACAAAACGGACATGCGGTGGCAATGATAGCGGGATCGGTTTGAAGGGCTTCTTCGGTGCGTTCGATGAAGATTTCCTTATCACCTGCTTCAGCCTCTTTAAACATTTGACCGCCACCGGCACCACAGCAAAGCGCCAGATGCTTATTGCGCTCCATTTCAATAAGTTGCACCGACAACATTTGGAGTATTTTCCTTGGTGGTTCGGTGATGTTATTGGCGCGTGCGAGATAACAGGGATCATGGAAGGTTACCTTCACCCCCGAAAACCGGGTGAGATCAGGGTTTATTTTACCTGATGAAACAGCATCTTCAAGAAAGTCGAGATAGGTAATGACTTCATAGTTTCCGCCAAGTTCTGGGTACTCGTTTTTGAAAACATTATAGCAATGCGGACAAATGGTGATGATTTTTTTAACTTCGTACGCATCGAAAAGTTCAATCAATTGCAAGGCCTGCATTTGGAAGAGCATTTCATTTCCTGCTCTCCTGGCCGGGTCACCGGTACATGTTTCTTCCGTACCAAGCACAGCGTAGCTTGTTTGCATATGATTCAGGATGGAGGCAAATGCACGTGCAACCTTTTTATACCTGTCGTCAAATGCGCCGGCGCATCCTACCCAGAACAGATAATCAGGCTTTTCGCCTTTATCGGCTAGATCAGCCATTATGGGAACATCCAATCTTTCTTTTGCAGACATTTTGCTTTTTTTTCTGTCAGTTACCTGTTTTATGATCCATTGATTGGCAGAACTGTTATTTACCTGCCCATTGCAGACGGTCTTCATTGGAGAATTGCCATGGAGCACCATTGTTTTCCATATTGGAGAATGTGGTGTTGAGTTCGCCGGGAGCGGCTGCTTTTTCCATAACAAGATAGCGGCGCATTTCCAGAATGACAGCGAGCGGATCAATATTCACAGGACATTCCTGGACGCAGGCATTGCATGTGGTGCACGCCCATAGTTCCTCATCGGTTATCCGGTTAAATAAGTTGTGGCCATCGCTTTGCTCTTTCCCGTTTTTTCTGACATATTTTCCGATTTCTTCAATCCGGTCGCGCACATCCATGACAATTTTCCGTGGAGAAAGCTTCTTACCGGTTATACTTGCCGGACATGCTGATGTGCATCTGCCGCATTCGGTACAAGTATATGCGTCCATCAGATGCTTCCATGTCAGGTCAGTGGCATCCAGGGCACCAAACTGACCGATATCTTCTTCCTGGCTTTGCGGCACTTCGGCTGCAGCAGAGGGGTTCAGCATCATTTTAATTTCGTTGGTGATGGCCGGCATATTCACCATTTTTCCCATGGACTCCAGTTTGGAATAGTACACATTTGGAAATGAGAGGAAAATATGGAAGTGCTTTGAATATGGAACATAATTCAGGAAAATCAGCACACCAATAATATGAAACCACCAGCTTGCACGTTCGAGGCTGATCAGGGTACTCTCTGAAAAACCGGCAAACCAGGGTTGCATGAGATCGCTGATGATGAAAGTACCCATTGCGGCATAATATTCATTGCCGCGTGCCTGAAGCTGCACATCTGCAGCGTTCATGACAAGGATGGAGCTCATGAGCAAAATTTCTGTTACCAGAATGATGTTGGCATCTGTTCGTGGCCATGGGGTCATCTCCCTTGTCCAGAATCTCCATAGCCTGAGCAGGTTTCTTCTCAGCAAAAAGATGACGCATGCCAGGATGACCAGTGCGGCCAATATCTCAAACATGGAGATCAGCACCGGATAGACATTACCCAGAAAGGCAAGTACGCGGTGGGTGCCGAAAATACCATCGATGAGGATCTCCAGCATCTCAATATTGATCACGATAAATCCCACATACACGAAAAGATGCATGATGGCAGAAATTGGTCGGGTGGTCATTTTAGACTGACCAATGGCCACTCGCCCCATCAGCTTCCATCTTCGGGCTTTCTGGTCATTGATGGAGACTTTCTTACCCATCCTGATGTTTTGAGCGATATGTCTGACGTTCCGTGAAAAGAGCCAAACTGCAGCAATGAGCAATAAGCTGAAGATAAAGTTAGCGATCATGGTATTGATGTTGTTTGGTTAGGAGAATGGTATTTTTCAGGAACTTCCTGCTGCCTTTAATGCTTCCACGAGCTTCGGCAGTACTTTGGCTGCATCTCCCACAATACCATATTGAGCTGCATCAAAAATGGGTGCGTCCTTGTCGTTATTAATGGCTACAATAAATTTGGAGCCGCTGATACCCGCGAGATGTTGCGTAGCACCTGAAATACCGATGGCTATATACAGGTTTGGTGCGATAATTTTTCCGGTTTGCCCGGTATGTTCTTCGTGAGGTCTCCAGCCCTCGTCCGATACCGGTCTTGAACAAGCTGTTGCACCGTTGAGCAGTTCGGCCAATTCAAGGATCGGGCCCCAATTGTCTGCAGATTTCACTCCCCGACCGCCCGACACAACGATTTCAGCATCGGAAAGTAACAATTTTCCGGTTTGTATCTGCACATCCTGGATTTCCGGTCCGGGTGCGGTTTCGTAGTTCTCAGCTGTCACCTTTTCAATACTTGCCTCAACCGGTTTTTCACTGAGGTCAAAGGAGTTTTGTGTAAGCGTCAGTATCTTGACCGCTGTTTTGAGTTCAACGGTGGCATAGGCATTGCCAGAGAAAGCGCGCTTCTTGATCCTGAATGGATCAGTTTCTTGAGGCAGTCCGGAAACACCGGATGCTATCGCTGCCTGCAGCCGTACCGATAATCTGGGCGCCAGGGCCTTACCTTCGTTGTTGTTAGCCAATACGATCAAGGTAGCTGCTTCTTTCTTTGCCTGATCAGAAATAATTCGTGAATAGGTCCTTGTGTCGAATTTTTCAATGCTATCGCCCTCAACCGAAATGATTTTTTTGATACCATATCCGGCCAGTTTCATCAGTTCATCCTGTTCAACCTTTCCAATGGACAATGCGACTGGTTCAATTCCGCTCATTTGAGCCAATTCTGAGGCATAGGAAGCAAGTTCAAAAGATAGTTTTTTGAATTTTCCGTTCCAGTTTTCTGTGTAAACGAGTACTGACATATTTTTTAATTGAAGTTTGAATTGCTGTTGGTAAAATAATGCTACGGATCAGATCACTTTTGCTTCATTTTGCAGAAGTTCAATGAGTTTGCCTGGCTGTTCCGGATCAACAAACTTACAGGCGGGACGGGGTTGCGGCGGTTCAAACTCCAATGTTTCACTTAAAGGTTCGGTTTGAACAGCATCCACCAGCTGAATGGGTTTTTTGCGTGCCATCATAATGCCTCTCATAGCGGCAATACGCGGTTCTTTGGCGATACCTTTCTGCACTATGCCAACAAAGGGCGCAGGGCTGATCAGCATTTCCTTACCGCCATCAATTTCCCTGGTAATATGGGCTTTCCCTTCTTTTATTTCCAGTTTGGATATACCTGATACAGAGGGATAGTCAAGAAATTCAGCAAGCATGCCCCCCACATTGGAGCCATTGTAGTCGCTGGATTCAATCCCACACAAGATAATATCAAAGGACCCTGCCTTAACGATCTCAGCCAATTGTGCTGCAACCTGGTAAGCGTCCAGCGGTTCGGCATCCACACGGTAGGCATCATCGGCACCGATGGCAAGCGCTTTCCTGATGGTTGGCTCAGTTGATACAGGCCCCACGTGTGCTACCGATACTTTGTCGATTCCGCAGGAAGCATCATCCTTGAGCTCAAGTGCCCTGGTGAGAGATAATTCGTCCCATGGATTAATCACCCACTGAATACCTGAAATATCCAGCCTGGTATTATTGTCAGTGAATTTGATCTTGGTGGTGGTGTCAGGAACGTGACTGATACAAACTAATACATTCATGGATTAACAATTGTGGTTGTGTTTGAAAATAAAAATGCTGTCGGGCCCGTTTCAGGCCATTTCACTCAATAAAAAAACCGGGTACAAATATAACAATATCTCAAAAAAACAAGAGTGTTGCAGATACGGCATATTCTTTCCGTGTAGAGAGAACGGAGATCATCACTTAATTTTCTTTCCCATTACTTTTTCTCTCTCGATAATATCATCAAAGCATTCTCCCTGACAGGTAAAACAGCTTTGAATCAATGTTTCACTGATACCCATGGTTGAGTACCCGCCGTCATGGAAGAGGTTTTGCATGGTTACCATACGGGTAAGGTCCGAAAACATCATGATCACATAATCGGCGCAACTTTCTGACGAGGCGTTACCAAGGGGCGACATACATTGTGCATAGGCATAAAAGCTCTTGAAGCCTCCCACGCCTGTACCTGCAGTAGTAATGGTGGGTGATTGGGATATGGTGTTGATCCTTACTTTTTTCTTCCTGCCATAGTGATAACCAAAGCTTCTGCAGATGGATTCAAGCATAGCCTTTGCCTGGGCCATGTCGCTATAGGTTGAATAGGTACGCTGAGCGGCAATATAACTGAGGGCGATTACAGATCCCCAATCATTGATGGCGTCCATTTTGTAAGCCACCTGGAGCAGCTTGTGTAAAGAGATGGCCGAAACATCCATGGTTTTCATCATGTAATTGTAATCGAGATCCGTATATCTCAGACCCTTTCTGACATTTGGCGACATACCTATCGAATGAAGCAGAAAGTCAACGTTACCGCCAAGGATATTACGGCTTTCGGCAAACAGGTTTTCAATATCGTCGACCTGGGTTACATCTGCTGAGATCACCTCGCTGTTTGTTTGTTTACCCAGCTCAAAAATATCTCCTTTGCGCAAGGCGATTGGTGCATTGGAGAGAACAAAGCTTGCTCCCTGCTCATGTGCTTTTTCAGCTACCTTCCAGGCTATGGAATTGCTGTCGAGGGCACCAAGAATGATTCCCTTTTTTCCTTTTAGTAAGTTTTTGATCATATTTTGCTATTTAGATATTTGGTTTTTTTTGTTAAAGATAAGTTCTTTTGCGGTTTCAACCATAAATTTTGTCGGTTTTTCTCCGCCAAGCATTTTGGCTACTTCTCCAATTCGCTGATCAGTTGTAAGTTTTGCAATATTTGTTTGGGTTTCTCCTTCTTCAACAAATTTATAAACAAGCAGATGTGTATCACCCCGGGATGCGATTTGCGGAAGGTGTGTGATGGCAATTACCTGCATGTTGCCCGACATTTTTTGCAGGATATTGGCTACTTTATTGCTTGATTCACCGGAAATACCGGTATCGATTTCGTCGAAAATGATGGTTGGCAGCAGTTGTTTCCTGGAGATCATGCTTTTTATACTGAGCATAACCCTTGACAATTCGCCTCCTGAGGCCACCCTGGCAATATCTTCCAGTTGCCCTCCCACGTTGGCATTAAACATAAAGCGGATTTGATCCTTTCCGTTTGCCGTAAGATGGTCGGTTTTTTCCTGTTTGATGAGAAAACGGGCCCCGGGCATGCCCAGACTTATTAAAATCCCAAGTATTTCTTTCTGCATTTCTGGAATTGCAGCCTTTCGGGTTTCTGAAATTTCTTCAGCAAGTGCATGCAAATCCTTCTCCGCTTCTTCTATCTCTTTTTTGAGTGTGATGATTTTGTCTTCCAAAGACTTTGACACATTGATCTTTTCAAGAAAACTTTGTTTGAGGTCGCTTAATTCACTGACTTTTGCAACGCGGTGTTTCATCAACAATTTGTTTACCTGATCCAATGTATCTTCCAGAATAGCAATTCGTTGCGGATCAAACTCCACATCATTTTCTGACCTGTTAATTTCTTCAGCTATATCTTTTGTTTCTATCAGGAGTGCATCCAGGCGTTGCTTAATGTCGATCCATGATTTTCCAAACCTGGTAAGCGGTTGAAACAGATTCAAAACTTCATTGATTGTATCTGTAATATTAAACTCATTCTCTGTTAGCAAGAACCGGGATTTTTCCAGGGCCTGATTGATCTCTTCGGCATGTTTCAGAATTTCGAGCTCTTCTTCCATGGAAGCATAATCTTCATGGGTGATTTTCACTTTTTCCAGTTCTTCATACTGATAGAGGTAGTAATCAAAGTCTGCTTTAGCGCTATTGTCTTCCTGTATAGTTAGCCGGAGTTCCTTTTTCCTGGCCTGGTAGTGATAAAAGAGATTACGGTAAATTTCGGTTTTTTCAAGCAGATTTGCCCATGAGTCGAGCACATCGAACTGGAAGGCAGAGCTTCCCACCAGCAGGCTTTCATGCTGGGAGTGGATGTCAATCAATTTTCCGGCGATGATTTTCATCACCTGCAGGTTAACGGGAGTGTCGTTGATAAATGCACGGGACTTTCCTGAGGTGGTAATTTCTCTTCTGAAATAGCTAATATGTTCATAATCCAGGTCATGTTCTTCGAACAGGATTTTAACCATGGTATCTTTGAGATCGAATGTACCTTCGATGATACACTTTTGGGAGGTGTTTTTGAGCACCCTTGTATCGGCTCTTTCGCCCAGGATGAGCGAAAGTGCGCCCAGCAGGATGGATTTTCCGGCTCCTGTTTCTCCTGTTATAGCGGTTAGTCCCTGGTTGAAATCAACATCAAGGTTTTGGATGAGCGCATAATTCTTTATGATCAAATGTTTAAGCATACCAACCAGGCATAATTAATTATGCGCAAAGATAAGAAACTTTCGCCTGATCAGTTTCTGTCGGCTATTCGCCGGTATTTGGAACTGTTGGCCGGGTCAATTTCGGAAAGTATTTCTATGGCCCTGTTTTGTTCCATGGCAGGAGCTCCTGAAAAAAGGTTTACCAGTTCGTCGCTTTTGGCGGTCATTACCACCTGCATGAGAGGAATTCCCGGTCTTTCCCTGTGGGCTCTCTGTAACATTTCGAGTGCCCCGAGGACTTCAGCCCTGCCCATATCAATATTATCGGTCATGGTATCAAACCCCAGCCTGTGGTAGCGGTACATTGCCTGCCTGATTTGGCGGTACCTGGTGTTCATAAGGTTTTCAACGAGCCAATATCTGTTGCGCTGACTTTCGAAAGATTTCCATCCTCTTTGAGGAGCATTTTGTGCCTGATTGACGATTTGCTGAGCTGCTTCAAAATAAGGGTTGCCTCCTAATGGCGCAAAGGTGTCAAAATCAAAACCTATGATGATATATACATAGTAGGCAATTACTGAGGTCAGATTCGACAGAAAGGCATTTTCAGCGTATTCAAGCGGTTGATGCTCTCTGTATCTGAACTCGAAATCTCTGTCGCGGTGGTTGAAAACCGGCGAGTTATATGCTGTATTAAAAATGGGCCTTCTTGATTGCACCTGGATACTGCCCCGGTATTCATCACCGCCGGCACGCTCTTCAATGGTGATTTGGATAGATCCCTCAATTCTTTCACGTGTCTCAAACTGATAAGCAGTCCAGTTGGTCTGATTTATAAACTCACGCAATTCTGATCGCAGCGTTTGCATCACCAGTCTTTCGGTTTCAGACATACCGGGTGTTGAAATGGAAACCTGTATATTGAGTTCCTGTGCGTTTGCCGGCAAAAGCATTGCCAGGCCAAAGCCAATAAGGAAAATGAGTTTTTTAATCATGGTAAGAAATATTTTTCCAGCATATCAGCGATATCCGCTGCAACTTCCGTTTTGCTCTTAAGAGAATAACGTGTAAACTGCTGTTTATTGTCTATGATGGTGATTTTATTGGTATCGACAGAAAAGCCGGCACCGGAATCTTGCAGGGAATTCAGAACAATAAAGTCAAGGTTTTTAGCCTTGATTTTTTTGATGGCATTTTCTTCTTCATTGTCGGTTTCCAGGGCAAAACCGCCCAATATCTGCTTTTGTTTTATTTTTCCAAGCTGCAAAAGAATATCAGGTGTGGGTTTCAGTTGTATTTGCAAGGCATCTCCACTTTTTTCTTTCTTGATCTTGTGCTTGCTGATTTTTTCCGGTGTATAATCAGCAACGGCTGCTGCCATGATGGTTGCATCAGTTTCCGGAAAAATATCCATGCAGGCATCATACATTTCCTGCGCCGTTTTAACCTGGACCAGATCAATCTTTTCGTTGGTGCTGAGGTTGACAGGACCTGAAACAAGGGTTACCAGCGCACCACGCATGGCGAGTTCATTGGCAATGGCATATCCCATTTTGCCTGTTGAATGGTTACCAATATATCGCACGGGATCGATGCTTTCGTGGGTTGGTCCGGCAGTAACCAGTATTTTTTTGCCTTTCAGGGGTGATTCTTCGGCAGCGAAATATGTCTGTACAATGGAAAAAATCTTTTCCGGTTCTTCCATTCGGCCGCGGCCTTCATAACCGCAGGCGAGGAAGCCTTCACCAGGCTCAATAATGTGTACACCCTGTGATTTTAAGAAATCCAGGTTTTTCTGAACGGCAAAGTGTTCGTACATTTTGCAATTCATGGCAGGAGCCAGGAAAACCTGACGGTTAAATGCCAGCAAGGAAGTTGACAGCGCATCGTCGGCAATTCCACCGGCCAGTTTACCGATGATATTGGCGGTGGCCGGAGCAACGACAAAAACATCACCCCAGTCGGTAAGAGCAACATGTTCAGTGGTATAGTCGTTTTGTTCGGCAAAGACCGCGTCGTATAATCTGTTTTCCGATAAAGACTCAAGTGTAACCCTGGTGATAAATTCCAGGGCGTGTTGGGTACAAACCACTTTTACTTCTGCACCTGCTTTTCTGAGAAGCCTGATGAGAAAGGCCGCTTTATAGGCGGCAATTCCACCGGTAATACCCAATATGATCTTTTTGTTTTTCAATGATGAACAGGTTGGCAGCAGTATGCTTACTCTTTGTTCGTATCCGGAACCCTGTAATAGACGTCTTCGTTAAGGAACTCTGCGATGGCAATCAGGCTGGGCTTGGGCATTTGCTCATAGTGTTTGGCGATTTCGATTTGTTCGCGGTTTTCAAACACTTCTTCCAGGTTATCTGTTGAACTTGCAAATTCTTCCAGTTTGCTGTTCAATTCTTCTTTAATTTCCTGAGCGATCTGGTTGGATCTTTTCGAGATGATCACAACGGATTGGTACAGATTGCCTGTATCTTTGTCAAACTGTCTCAAGTCTCTTGTTACAGTTGTGATCTCTGGTTTCATTTTTCTTGCTGTCATCTTATGATTCATTGTTTCCTGTTAATTCCATTTCTTCCTGCCGCCTTTGCTGGAAGCGGTCAATTACCTCCCTGGCTGTTGTTTCCATCTGCCGGGCTTCCCTCATAAACTGGCTTTGGGGATATCTTCTGGCAAACTGGTTATAGGCCGATATGACATCCTGGTAACGTTCTTCCTGCCGTTGCGGCACACTGTTGTAGGCAAAGATAAAATAGGCTTTAATTGTAAGAAACATGGCTTCTTCCCTGTATTCGGTATCGGGAAAGTCCCTGATCATCGTTTCAAACGTTTTTGCAGCAGCTACATAGTCAGAAATGTCTAAGAAAAGTTTCCCGGTTTTGAAACGTTTTTTCTCCAGCTTTGAGCGAAGTTCATCGATCAGTTCATTGGCATCAGCTACTCTTTCACTGTTTGGGAAGCGATTGATAAAGGATTGAAGCTCTCTTATGGCTTGCCTGGTATTGCTTTGGTCCAAAGAATATCTTGGTGATTCAAGATAGTGGCAATATGCACTTAGAAACAAAAATTCTTCGGCATGTTCACTTTGGGGATATGCACTGACATAAGTTTTAAAATAATGGCTGGCCAGCGTATATTCCCTATTGTGAAAATGGGCCATGGCAAAATAATAGTTTATTCTCTGCGCTTCAGCCGTACCCCGATATATAGGTATTATATCTTGAAGTAAAGTGATTGTTCTGCCGTATTCACCTTCTTCAAAATACTCCAAAGCCCGCCTGTATTTCAGCTCGTGATCATCGCTTTTCAACAGCCGCTGATACTGGGTGCAGGATTGGGCAAGAAGAAGGATAACAAATATGACGGTTATGCCGGTTAATCTATTTATTTTGCGCATAAAATTGTCTCTCATCAAGAATGCCACAAGTATTGTTTTTATACTCTTTGCCAACAGTTTGCAAAGGTAAGCATTTTTAATTGGTATGAACTCCAAAAAAACCTTAAATGAGGATATTAGAGAATGTAAAATGGTACATTATTAACGTATCCTAACAAACCAGATACTATATTGATTTGATTTCCAGACCGGAAAACATGAAGAAACCTTTTACAAGCAGGGTCTTTTGCTCACTGCGTTCCTGATCACTTTTCGTGGGAAAACGCTTGTCGCTGGTGCCTGCAAAAACTGAGGTCGCTTCAACTTTAATTTCCCAGTCTGAGGGTGCGAAAATTTCGACACCTCCAAACATACAAAAGACATCAATGACATTAACATCATCGGCAAGTTCTGCTTCCCTGAAATACAGCTCAGTACCTCCAAACAGGGTAAAAATCTCTCCTCCTCTGAACTCCTTTGAAGCGATGGTGCGGCTACCTCCGCTAAAAATATCCACTGCCTGAATGTCATCACCTTTTTCTGTTCTAATTTCGCCTTTAGGTAATTTTTTTTTTCGGATGTAAGCCGGAAATATCAGTAAGAAACCGGCAATGATCAGTACGACAGGAATCGCGTACATCAATAGCTCCGGGAAACTTAGCCCGGTAATATTCTTTGTAAGAAAAAATGCCCCAATAGCAAGCAGAATAAACCCGGTGCTTCTGCTGCCCTCCGATACTATAAAAACAATACCAATTACAATTAGTATTACCGGCCACGAAACAATATAAACCGGAACATGAAACAGGTCGATCAGACCTGTTAAGCGCAATAATATGAATGCGCCCAGAACCAGGAACAACAAACCGATAATCACGCGGGTAGATTGATTGGATTTCATAATTGTCTTTTTAATTTATTTACATGAAGATTCAGGGCCAATGCACAATCATTTTGGCGGAGATAAAGTTAATATTTAATTTATAAAGTTTTGATGTCAAACATATTTTATTGATAAATTGTTGTATGAACAAAGTTTTCAAATAGAAATCCATATAAAATACAGCCGTGAAATCACTTAAGATTCATATTCAATTGATACGAATAATAATTCTTCTGATACCAATATTTATATCCGGTTTAACCTATGCTCAGCAGGGTATGATTCGGGGGCGGGTGTTTGACGAGCAAACCAATGAAAGCCTGCCATTTGTTAATTTGGTGATAGATGGAACCAATATTGGCAGTACGACGGATCTGGACGGAAATTTTCTTTTCACAGGTATTGAACCCGGATTTGTCAGATTGCGGGTGTCAGCAGTTGGCTATGAAACCAGGGTTAGTCCTGAATTTATGGTTACCGGTTCCCGAACGGCCAATATTGACATTGGTTTGCGACAAAAGAGTGTGGAACTGGAATTGGTTGAAATTGCCATATCACAGTTTGAGAGAAGTGAAGAGAGTCCGGTTTCTTTGCGCAGGTTGGGTATTAAGGAAATTGAGCGAAGTCCCGGCAGTAACCGTGATATTTCAAGGGTTATCCAGGGTTTACCCGGAGTAGCTTCCACTCCGGCTTTTCGAAACGATGTAATTGTGCGCGGTGGTGGCCCTGCAGAGAACAGCTTTTTTCTTGATGGTGTGGAAATACCCAACATCAATCATTTTGCTACACAAGGAGCGAGTGGTGGTCCTGTAGGTATATTGAACACCGACTTCATCAGAGAAGTGGAGATGTACTCCGGAGCTTTTCCGGCCAACCGGGGAAATGCCCTTAGTTCGGTGTTTGAATTTCGCCAGATAAATGGCAACACTGACAGGCTGAACTTCCAGGCGACGGTGGGTGCAAGTGATCTGGCACTCACCGCCGACGGACCTTTAACCTCCAATACAACCTTTATTGCGTCAGCCAGAAGATCTTATCTGCAGTTTCTTTTTGGTGTGGTTGGACTTCCTTTTCTGCCAACCTATAACGGTTTCCAGTTCAAAACCAATACCTGGGTAACTGACAAATCAACCCTTACATTTATCGGACTGGGAGCCATTGACCTGTTTGACCTGAACCTGGATGCCAACGAAACACGGGAACAACGATACATACTGGACTATCTCCCGGTAAACGAGCAATGGAATTATGCCATAGGAGCTGTTTACCGTCGTTTTAAGTCCAACGGCACCGAAACATGGGTGCTCAGCAGAAATATGCTGAGGAACATGGCTTACAAATACCCCGGTAACATTGAGACCCTGCCACGCATCCTGGATTACGAGTCGGACGAGATTGAGAACAAATTCAGGTTCGAGCGAAGTATCTCCATAGGAAACTACCGGATCAACGCCGGTGCCGGTGCCGAATATGCACGTTATTCTAATGACACCTTTCAGCGGGTTTTCTTCAATAACCAATTGGATGCTATTGAGTACCAGACTGATTTTGATATGTTCAAATGGAGTTTGTTTGCCCAAACAACACGTCGGTTTATGAATGAGCGCCTGTCGTTGTCATTGGGTGTCAGAAGCGATGCGAATAATTATTCATCACAAATGTCAAATTTGCTGGATCAGCTGTCTCCCAGATTTTCTGCATCTTACCGATTGAGAAACAATTTTTATCTGAACATGAACACAGGAAGATTTTATCAGCTTCCTGCATATACCACTTTGGGTTTCAGAAACAACGAGGGTGTCCTGGTGAACAGGGAAAACAGTATAACATATATTTCCTCCGATCATTTTGTTGCAGGAGTGGAATATTTGCCCAACAGAAACAGCAAGCTGTCTGTGGAGGGATTTTATAAGATGTACAGTAATTATCCATTCTCCTTAAGGGATTCGGTTGCATTGGGCAGCCGTTCTGCTGATTTTGGTGTTGTTGGCGGCGAGGAAGTAACTTCCACCGCTCAAGGAAGAGCGTTTGGTACTGAAGTTTATTACAGGAATCAGGATCTTCGAAATTGGAATGTTATCCTTTCCTATACACTTGTTAGAAGCGAATTCAAAGATATCCGTTCAAATTATATTCCTTCAGCATGGGACAACAGGCATATTTTAAATATTACCGGTTTGCGAAATCTGCCTAATAATTGGGAAATCGGTTTTAAATGGCGTTACAGTGGCGGAGCACCATTTACCCCCAATGATTTGGATTTATCAAGTCGTGTCGAGGCTTGGGATGTACAGGGTATGGGCTATCTTGATTTTTCGCGTTTTAACAGTGAACGCCTGAGGAGTTTTCACCAGTTGGACGTCCGAGTGGACAAACAATTCTTTCTCAGCAATTTTTCCCTGATGTTGTATCTCGACGTTCAGAATGTGTATAATTTCCAGGCCAGTCAGCCACCGATGCTCGTTCTGGAAGAAGATGAATTTGGTAACCCAAAAACGTTTATTGATGATGACGGCGTTCAAAGGTACAGGCTGGAAAAACTGGAAAATCGCATAGGCAGTGTTCTTCCGAGTGTGGGAATTATTCTCCTTTTCTGATAGGTCCCGACCATATTCGGATTTGGAATTTTAAAATTAAAATGATAATTTGGCGGAATATGCCGGCATCATAAATTTCATAAAAAAATGAAAAACAGCAACTTATACTCCCTCATAGTATCTTGCAAGATTCTTTTGCTGATATCCATAATGGTTTTATCCACCATTTATACTGCTGATGCTCAGCGTAATTGGTTAAGCAGGAAAGCCGAAACCGAGGTCAAAGACACACTGCACACTTTTCCTCCGGGTGATGGCTATGCACTGGAAGTATTATTTGCCCGTGGTTCCGCCCATAACCACCCGTTGATGGCTGTCTGGACAGAAGATATGGACCATAACTACATACAAACTTTATATGTTGCGGAGTCTATTGGAAAAGGTGTTTTCAGGCATGGTGATGCATCAGGTGGCCGATGGTTGCCGGGCCCTATCAGGCGGCCTGCTGCCCTGCCCTATTGGGGACATCAGAGAGGCATCAAGGCAGATGACGGTTACTTTCTTCCTGCTCAGGATGATCCAATGCCGGATGCTGTCACCGGTCCTACCCCAAAAGCAGGCTTTGTCCTCATCAGCCATGTTCCCGGTAAAGAATTCAGGCAATTCCGTGTATTATTCGAAATTAATCAGTCATGGGACTGGAACGAATACTGGACCAACGACAAATTTCCGGGCGATGAACATTACATGAGCTCCAGCCAGCCTGCATTGGTCTATGCAGCAGTTATCGACCTGGACGGAGAAAAAGAAGAATATGAGCTTTTTCCCATCGGACACAGCCACTGGTCGGGTCAAAACGGAAATCTTTACGAAGATTTGGGTACCATCACCACCGCCCTTGATATTGCAGAATCCATTCGCGTGAGAATACATAGATAGTGAATGCCTTACCCTAGTGTCATGTCAACGCTACTTTAACCGGCCCAAGTCTTGATCTATTTCCTCATATCTTCAAAATAAAATCTTTACGTAGCTTTGGCTATGCGCAGATTTTCTTTCCTGTTTTCCGGATAGGACACCCATTTACAACCACACACAGTTATATATGCACGTCAATCAACAAGTGGCAAATTAGGCAAAATTTTTGTGTGGAAAACAGTACGGCTGTTGTGATGGAC
>SKTQ01000060.1 GCA_007122505.1 Bacteroidales bacterium
AAGCTGGACAGCGGCATGCACAGGCTTGGATTCCTGCCGCAGGAGCTGGCAGAACTTGCCACACAACTGAGAGCCAACCCACAACTCCGTGTGGCATCGGTGTTTTCTCACCTGGCTGCCAGTGATGACACTGCCCATGACAGCTTTACCGGGCAACAGGTACAGGTTTTTGAAGAGGCTTGCAGGGCACTGGAGTCACATCTGGGCTACCCTTTTCTTCGCCATATATGCAATTCAGCGGCTATTACCCGCTTCCCCGAAGCCCATTTCGACATGGTTCGACCCGGTATCGGCCTGTATGGCGTCACGGGTGATGCTGCGGTGCAGGCCTTGCTCAGACACGTAAGCACTTTCAGATCGGTGGTTTCGCAGATCAAGCATATCAGGCGCGGTGATACCATTGGTTATGGCAGGGCAGGCCTTGCCGGTAAGGATATGACCGTGGCCGTTGTGCCGGTAGGTTATGCAGACGGATTGAGACGGCAACTGGGCAACGGCAGGGGGAAACTGGTAGTGAATGGACACCGGGCACCCATCGTCGGCAATATCAATATGGATATGTGTACGGTGGATGTCACCGGACTTCCTGTCAGGGAAGGCGACGGTGTGATCGTATTCGGCAGCGAACTGCCTGTTACAGAGGTGGCAAGGGATATGGAGACCATTCCATATGAGGTACTGACTTCGGTATCACAACGCGTCAAACGCGTGTACTATCAGGGTTAAATGTCACCCAGTTTTTCAAAATTTTCCTTCCCACAGGCGTCATAACGCTTTCAGGATGGAACTGAACACCGCACACATCATATGTTTCGTGCCGGATGGCCATGATGAGGCCTTGTTCGTCGATGGCGCAAACCTGCAGTTCAGAGGGAAGGAATTGCGGATCAACCACCCATGAGTGGTAACGTCCGGTGTCGAAATGTGTTGGGCAGCCAAGAAATAATGGTTCTTCGGGCTTGGTTACCATGGTTTTGACCGCTTTGCCATGCAGGACTTCCGGAAGATTCAGCAAACGGCCCCCGTAAACTTCGGCAATGGCCTGATGTCCCAGGCACACACCCAGAATACTTTTTGTTGGTGCATATCTTTGGATCAGTTCGCAGGTAATGCCGGCATCCTTTGGTAAGCCGGGTCCGGGTGAAATGATGATCTTTTGGAAACTGTCCGCATCGTCCAATGACAATTGATCGTTGCGATATACAGAGAGACTACAGTTGGCAGGCATGACCGCTTCCACCAAATGATACAGGTTGTATGTGAAAGAATCGTAATTGTCAACAATGAGAATATTCATCAGCGGAGGCATGGCATGTTTTGACAAAATTAAGTATTTTTGAAAAAGTTGCAATTTGACCTGAAATCTTTGTAAAAATCAGATATACAAACACTAACACAAACTGAAAATTATGAAAGAGTTTATCAAGACAGAGAAGGCGGCGCAGCCTGTAGGCCCTTACAACCAGGCAGTGAAAGTTAACGGGATGCTCTATGTTTCCGGGCAGATACCTCTGAATCCGGCCACCGGTGAGTTGGTAAAGGGTGATGTGCGGGAGCAGACGCGCATGGTGATGGAAAACATGAAGGGGATATTGGAGGCCGCAGGGATGAATCTGGGTAATGTGGTCAAGTGCAGCATTTTCATCACCAATATGCTTGATTTTCCTAAGATCAATGAGGTGTATGCTTCTTATTTTGAAGGTGAGCCCCCGGCGAGGGAGACTATCCAGGTGGGTGCTTTGCCCAAATTTGTGGATGTGGAGATCAGTTGCATCGCCGCGGAATAGTGAAGAGAACCACATGTATCCCTTGCCAGCGTGGTTTTGCGTGATCATTTTCAAATTTGCATATTGATTTTATTTGTCACTTGTCGGGATATATTTGTTTCTCGCAGATTGACGCAGATTTATTCGCAGATTTTCTCAGAAAAGAATAATCAGCGTCCATCTGCGATTTTTATCAGCGCAGATCAGCGAGAAATAATAATATGCTTTATGCCTTCATTAATTTTTTTATTATGAAAAACTTTGTCTATATGTGTGGTGAGCCAATCTTTTTTTACCACTAAGGACACAAAGCTCTATTTATGCGTATCCTTTGCGCATTTTGCGTGTTTTAATCTCTGCGGCCTTTGCGAGGAATAACAGACTTCACTAATAATCCGCAGAGGGTAACCATTTCATACATTTCCACATTTCCAACATACATATCAGCATGCCAAGGATCAAACACTTGTTCTTTTGATTGGTAAATCCCTGTATATAATATTTAAAGAAAAAAACATCAAAAAAATATAAAATATAATTAATATAAAAGAAAAAACAGTATCTTTGGTTTCAAAAAACCGGAGGTATGTCGGATACATTGGTTAAAACATTCGGGAGCACGGTACAGGGTGTACACGCCACCATTGTTACGGTGGAGGTATCGGTAGCCAGGGGGGTGAATTTTTTTATGGTTGGATTGCCCGACAGTGCTGTTAAAGAGAGCCAGCACCGTTTGGAGGCGGCTTTGAAGCACAACGGTTACCGGATACCGGGCAAACGGATTGTTGTTAATATGGCACCTGCCAATATCCGCAAAGAGGGGTCGGCTTACGATCTGACCATTGCCATGGGTATTTTGGCAGCCACTGAGCAGATGAAGGGAGATAAGATTGGCAGGTTTCTGATTATGGGAGAGGTATCTCTTGACGGCGGACTACAGCCCATCAGGGGTGCTTTACCCATTGCCATTAAGGCCCGTGAGGCTGGTTTTGAGGGGTTTATCCTGCCCGGTGTAAATGCCCGTGAGGCTGCTGTTGTAAACAAGCTCAAGGTTTATGGGGTGGATAACATCAGGCAGGTGATTGATTTTTTCAATGAAGAGGGTGACTTGAAACCAGTGGAGGTTGATACCCGTGCAGAATTTTTTTCCCGGGTTGACGATTTCGAATACGACTTTTCGGATGTGAAAGGACAGGAAAACGTCAAACGTTCACTGGAAGTATCCGCTGCCGGGGGGCATAATCTGCTGTTGATCGGCCCCCCGGGCTCCGGTAAAACCATGCTGGCAAAACGTTTGTCAGGAATCCTGCCCCCGCCGAGCCTGCAGGAAGCCTTGGAAACCACAAAGATCCACAGTGTAGCCGGAAAACTGGAAAACAATACTTCATTGCTGGCTGTCCGGCCCTTTCGCAACCCCCATCATACAGTTTCGGATATCGCACTGGTAGGAGGCGGCTCATATCCCCAGCCGGGTGAGATATCCCTGGCACACAACGGCGTATTGTTTCTTGATGAACTTCCCGAATTCAAACGCACGGTGCTGGAAGTGCTGAGGCAGCCCCTGGAAGACAGGGTGATCACCATAAACCGCGCCAGGTTTTCGGTGGTATATCCCGCCGGGTTTATGCTGGTGGCATCTATGAATCCCTGTCCGTGCGGCTTCTATACCCACCCCGACCGCGACTGTGTTTGCGACGGTGGCGCCGTGCAAAAATACCTCAACAGGATATCCGGCCCGCTGTTAGACCGCATCGACATCCATATCGAAGTTACCCCCGTGCCCTTTAGTGAGCTCAGCCGCATGAAACCGGCCGAGAAAAGCCGGGAAATCAGGGATAGGGTAGTAAAAGCACGCGAAATACAGGCCCATCGGTATCAAAACGTATCAGGTGTTTATTGCAACGCGCAAATCCGGCCCAAACAAATGACCGAAGTGTGCAGGATCAATTCGGCCGGCTCACTGCTGCTGAAAACAGCCATGGAGAAACTGGACCTGTCAGCACGGGCTTACGACAGGATTCTCAAAGTGTCCAGAACCATCGCTGACCTTGAAGCCAGCGAGGAAATCAAAACCGAACACCTTGCAGAGGCCATCCACTACAGGAGCCTCGACCGCAATACCTGGTCGCAGCATAAACATTCATCAATAAACATGTAAATCAAATATATGTTTTGGTTTGCTTTTTTTCCTTTCAATAGTTTGCAGGGATTTCTTATTTTTGTTTTTTATCCTTTTGCAGGATGATGACGTGATATTGCTATGCAATTTTGAACACAAAAAAGGCCCCGTATTGGTGGCAAACCATTTAAACGCTAAAAAATACATCCATGAGCAAAGTATTGATTATTGGTGCCGGTGGTGTGGGCAACGTGGTAGCCCGCAAGTGTGCACGTGTGCCTGAGGTTTTTTCCGACATTATGTTGGCCAGCAGAACCCTTGAAAAATGTGACCAGATCGCCCGTGCCGTTGGCGGCGACCGTATCAAGACCGCAAAGGTTGATGCCGACAACGTACCTGAACTGGTTAGCCTGATCAACAAGTTCAGGCCCGACCTGGTGATCAATGTGGCACTTCCCTACCAGGACCTTACCATTATGGACGCTTGCCTGGAAACCAAAACGCACTACCTGGATACCGCCAATTATGAACCGCGCGACGTGGCCAAGTTTGAATACAGCTGGCAATGGGCTTATCATGACAGGTTTAAAAATGCCGGTATCATGGCTGTCCTGGGATGCGGTTTCGACCCCGGTGTAACAGGGGTATTTACCGCCTATGCAGCCAAGCATTACTTTGACGAGATGCATTATCTCGATATTGTTGACTGCAACGCCGGCGACCATGGGAAAGCTTTTGCCACCAACTTCAACCCGGAGATCAACATCCGCGAAATTACCCAGAACGGTCGCTACTGGGAAAACGGACGCTGGATCGAAACAAAACCCCTTGAAATCCATAAGCCAATCGACTACCCGGAAATCGGCGAAAGGGAATCTTATCTGCTGTATCACGAGGAATTGGAATCCCTTGTGAAAAATTTTCCCACCCTGAAAAGGGCAAGGTTCTGGATGACATTTGGCCAGCAATACATCACCTTCCTCAATGTATTGCAGGAAGTGGGAATGACCAGCATCAAGCCGATAAATTTCAAAGGTGTGGACATTGTACCACTGGAGTTTTTGAAAGCGGTACTCCCCGAGCCTTCCACCCTTGGTGAAGGTTACAAGGGGCAGACATCCATCGGTTGCCAGATCAGGGGAGTGAAAGACGGTAAAGACCGCACATACTACGTATGGAACAACTGCGACCATGCTGAAGCCTATCGCGATGTGCAGGCGCAGGCAGTCAGTTTTACCACGGGCGTGCCGGCAATGATCGGTGCCATGATGGCACTCACCGGCAAATGGTCGGGCAAGGGTGTGTTCAATGTGGAAGAGTTTGATCCGGATCCGTTCATGGAAAAACTCCCTGTTTACGGGTTGCCGTGGCACGAGAAGATCGATGAGCCGCTGCCCGTTGAGAAATAGATACAGGCCGGTAACAGAAGCCGGAGGGCCGTCTTTATCCATAATATCCATCCAAGAAATCTGTCATGATAGAAAACTTTGACCGGATTCCATCCCCATGCTTTGTGCTGGAAGAGGAGTTGCTCGACATCAATTTGCAAATCCTTGATCTGGTGCAGCAGGAGGCAGGGGTTGAAATCATTTGTGCGCTCAAGGGATATGCTATGTGGAGCACGTTCCCGCATATCAGGAAGTACCTTCCGGGTGCAACGGCCAGTTCACTGCATGAAGCAAAGCTGATTTTTGAAGAAATGGGATGCAAGGCGCACACCTATGCACCCGTCTTCCTGGCCGATGAGTTTGACGAACTCCTGGCCTACAGCAGCCATTTGTCATTTAACTCCATGAGCCAGTATGAGCGATATATTCACCGGGTAAAGGCCGCCCCTGAGCCTGTTTCTGTCGGGCTGCGCATCAATCCCGAATATTCTGAAGTGGACACCGACCTGTATAATCCGGCCATGCCCGGATCAAGGCTTGGTATTTCCAGGGATCAGCTGGGAGATGTTTTGCCAGAACATGTGGATGGACTACATTTTCATGTATTGTGTGAAAATGACAGTTTTGTGCTTGAACGGACACTGGAGAGAGTGGAGTCTGCTTTCGGCTCCCTGATTAAACAATGCAGGTGGTTCAATATGGGAGGAGGTCATCACATCACAAGAAAAGACTATGATGTAAAACACCTGGTTGATTTGCTGAAAGGCTTTAAAAAACGTTACCCCAACCTGGAAAGAGTGATCCTGGAACCCGGTGAAGCCATTGGCTGGCAGACGGGTTACCTGGTATCTACCGTGCAGGATATTGTCTATAACAAGGGCATCCGTATTGCCATGCTGGATGTGAGTTTTTCCGCACACATGCCCGATTGCCTGGAAATGCCCTATAAACCACGCATCCTGAATGCCACCGATGCAGTACCCGGCAAACCGGTTTACCGCATGGGTGGCGGTACATGCCTTGCCGGTGACTTTATGGGAATGGGTGACTACAGCTTTGATGAGGAGCTAAAAGTGGGAGACAGGATTGTGTTTGACGATATGATCCACTACACCATGGTAAAAACCACCTTCTTCAATGGCGTTAAACACCCGTCAATCGGCATCTGGCGTGCCGGCGGAACTTTTGAACTGCTGCGCGAATTCGGATATGGGGATTATAAAGGCAAACTTTCCTGATCAATCTTCCAGTTGATAGGTTTCGTCTTTCCGTTTGGCTTCACGCTTTTTTTTCATGTTGCGGTAATAAGACCACAGCCAACTGGTGATAAATCCCAACAGAAATATGACAGGATAAACCAGGAAGCCATACCCTCTAATCTCAAGCCAGAGGAAAGTAAATGTGACCTTGTCCCAATTTTGAATAATAAAAATAATCACAACAAGGGCAATCAGTCCGTTGACCACCCAAAACAAAATGCTCTTCTTTTGGTTTTCCATAAGGTGCTTATTTTTCATTATGTTCAAAAATAAGTAATTTTAGCATTTCTTTTACATGATTACAGATTGTTTCTAACCCCAGCACCGGTATTCAATCTGGCCTAAACAGTTAAAACCGTTAAATGACTATTATGAGAGCTTTGTCTTATTTGAATGTATTGTTGATCATGCTAATCATGCACCCGGTTAGTGCCCAGGTGCAATTTGATTTTTCTGATGAGGCGGTACAGAACCGCTTAATTGAGGATGTTTACACGCTGGCTTCTGATGAGATGGAAGGGCGCGAGGCCGGTACGGAGGGAGAGCGAAAAGCCGCTGCTTTCATCAAAATGCGTATGCAGGAAATTGGACTGCAACCCATGTTTGGTGAAAGCTTTTACCAGGAATTTCCCTTTCCGGGTGATTGGTTGTGGGGTGAGGACAATACCCTGGCCATTGGTGATAACGTATTTGTTCATGGCGAAGACTACCATGTGTTGCCCGGTTCGGCAAGCGGATTCTTTTCTCTGCCTTTTGTGGATGTGGGATTTGGTTTAACCGGCCTGGAAGTTGATGGCTTTGAAGATTATTGTGATTATACCGGTTTGGAAGACATAGAGGGGAAGCTTTTTCTGATGGAGTTTTATGTGCCCGAAGAGCTTGACACCCTCGCTGATCGCCGGATTTTCCAGTTGTTGTTCCAGAAGGTGAGAACGGCACAGGAAAAAGGGGCGGCAGGTATTGTATTTGTCAACTCAAAGTCGGAGCGGGATGATCCTCCTTTTGACCTTCGCATGTCGCGAAGCGGCTTTGAGATGCCTGTTCTTTTTGCACATGAGGAAGTACACCGCACCATGCTGGAAAACCCCCGTGAGGAGCTCAGCATGGAGGTGAACATATACCGCGAAGAGCTTACGGCCATCAATGTGGCCGGTTATATTGACAACCAGGCTGAACGTACGGTTGTTATCGGTGCTCATTACGATCACATCGGATATGGTGGCAGGGGTTCCCGCAGCCCCGGTGAAAGAGCCATTCATCCGGGAGCTGATGACAATGCCAGCGGTACGGCAGGCATACTGGAAGCCGCGAGGTATATTTCTCACTCCACGCTTGATCAGCACAATTACATTTTTATTGCCTTCTCTGCCGAAGAGAAAGGGCTTATCGGCAGCCGGTATTTCACCGACAGCGATGCCTATAACATGGAGCAGATCAATTATATGTTTAACCTGGATATGATCGGCAGGCTGGAAGACAATAACTTAACCATTATCGGAACGGGAACATCACCGCAGTGGGATGAGCTGATTGACCAACATGCTCCGGAGCATTTGGTGATCCGGAAGAGCCCTGGCGGCAGGGGTGGTTCGGATCATACTTCTTTTTATCTGAAAGACATCCCTGTGTTGTTCTTTTTTACCGGTGTACATGAAGATTATCACCGGCCCGGCGACACGGCTGACAAGGTAAACTTCGAGGGCGCCCGTGAAATAACCTATTTTGCCTTGGACATGGTAAGGTCGCTGGATGCAATGGACAGGCTTGCATTTACCCGGTCGTCAGCACCGGCAGCCGAACGCCCGCAAAGACGCACGGTCGCCTTAGGTCTCATGCCCGATCACGCCTTTGATGGAGAAGGGATGCGCGTGCTCTCGGTTACGGACGATCAGCCTGCATTCAATGCCGGCATGCAAAACGGTGATGTGATCATACGCATAAATGACATGCCGGTGGCAGAGATCTATACATATATGGAAGCGTTGGGCAGTTTGAGCGGTGGCGACCTGGTGACCGTTGTGGTGAAAAGGGGAGAAGAGGAGCACACCCTGGAAGTGCAACTATAGAGCTGTAATTTCTCTCTGCTAAAGCACGGGCTCAAGACCAACATCGGCAAAGATCTTGAATATTCTTGTGATTATTCATACTAAACAAGGGAGCGACAGTTATGCAAAAAGTAGAAGTTGCAGTGATTGGGTCAGGGAGCTGGGCCACGGCCATCGTTAAGATCTTGCTGAACAATGTGGAAAAAGTACATTGGTGGGTCCGTGAGCAGGAAATTGCTGAACACCTCATGCAATACGGGCATAATCCCCGCTATCTGAGTTCGGTATCGTTTGACACCAAACGTCTGAATGTCTCCCACGAACTAAACAGGGTACTCAACAAAGCAGATATTCCGGTGTTTTGCATTCCTGCAGCCTTTCTTGAAAAATCTTTGGAAGGGATGCATGCTTCTTTGCTGCGCGATAAGCCTGTAGTGAGTGCGATAAAAGGGATCGTTCCCGGTCACAACCAGTTGGTGACAGAATTTTTTCATACGCGCTATGATATCCCATATAAACAATGTGTTATTGTGAGCGGGCCCAGTCACGCGGAAGAGGTGGCGCAGGAAAAACTGACCTACCTTACCATTGCCACCCAGAGTCGTGTAAATGGAGCTGCTGTTTCCGGCTTGTTTTCCAGCAGGTATATCAAAACCGATATCAGCAATGATCTGTTCGGTGCCGAATACGGCCCGGTATTGAAAAACATCATTGCCATTGCCAGTGGTATCTGCAGCGGTCTGGGTTATGGCGATAACTTCCACGCAGTTTTGATAAGCAATGCCCTGCAGGAGATCAGCCTTTTCCTGGAAACGGTCAAACCTGCGGAAAGGGATATCAGCAAATCGGTTTATCTTGG
>SKTQ01000038.1 GCA_007122505.1 Bacteroidales bacterium
CGGCTTTCGACGCCTTGCATCTGACCTAAATTAAAAGCATGAATAATGCAGGCTAATATGAGAACGCCCGGCCGGGGGAAAAATTACGGGATATTCATAAACTTATGTGCCTGCAAGGAAACCATCCACTGCGGATGTTTCTTAACATAATCAACGATCACAGGCAGCATTTCCTCATGGCGGCTCCACTCGGGCTGCAAAAAGAGATGGCATGTGCTTTTCACCCGCGCAGCCTGCTCCTCCGCCCATAGCAAATCATCCATTTCATGAATGATCACTTTCAGCTCATCAGCCTTTGAGGCCAGTTCATCCAGGGGTTGTACATTTTTTTTGGGAGAAACACATATCCAGTCGAAACGCCCCCGCAAGGGATAAGCACCACAGGTTTCCAGGTAAATGGATGATCCATGGTTTTTCAGACCCTTACAAAGTGGTTCAAGGTTGTAGTTAAGGGGTTCTCCGCCGGTAATGACAACCGCATTGGCAGGAAAGGCATATACATAATCAATAATGTCACCGATTTTTGTAAGGGGGTGAAGGGAGGCATCCCATGCTTCTTTTACATCACACCAATGGCAACCCACATCACATCCCCCAATACGGACAAAAGCGGCAGGCTTGCCCGTTTGGAATCCTTCACCCTGGATAGAATAAAACATCTCCATGACAGGCAACAGCTGCCCTGCCAGGAGTTGCTTTTCATCCCCAGGTTTGAGATGTGTAAGTTGACAATTGGCCAAAGCTTATCCGTATATTTCTTTCTTTGCTGACTTGAGCGTATTCATGAGCAGTGATACGATGGTCATCGGTCCAACACCACCCGGGACGGGTGTAATGTGCGATGCCTTGGGGGACACCTCATCAAAACGCACATCACCGATGAGTTTGAAGCCTGACTTTGTTTCAGAAGATGGCACGCGATGTATCCCCACATCAATCACAACGGCTCCTTCTTTCACCATATCGGCGGTCACAAATTCGGGACGACCGATGGCTACAATCAGGATATCTGCGCGGGAGGTGATTTCTGCAAGGTTTTGGGTTTTGCTGTGGCAAACGGTAACCGTGGCATTGCCGGGTTCTTCATTCCTGGCCATTAACAAACTCATGGGCTTGCCTACAATATTGCTCCTGCCCAGAACAACACAGTTTTTGCCCCTGGTTTCAATGCCTGACCGCATAATCAGCTCCATAATGCCGTGGGGGGTTGCAGAAACGTAAGAAGGCAAACCGATGGTCATCCGGCCAACATTCACGGGGTGAAAACCGTCAACATCCTTTTCCGGCACAATATGCTGAATCACTTTTTGGTTGTCGATGTGATCAGGTAAGGGCAATTGTACAATCAAACCGTCTATTTCCGGATCTTTATTGATAAATGTTACTGCCTCCAGCAACTCTTTTTCTGAAACATCGGCAGGGAAACGATAGGTTGAAGAATCAAAGCCAACCTGCTTGCATGACTTGGCCTTGCTGTTAACGTATGTTTCGCTGGCAGGATCTTCACCAACCAAAATAGCAGCCAGGTGCGGAACCTTCTCGCCCTTGTCCCCCATTCGCTTTACCTCAGCTGCGATTTCTTCCTTAATATTTGCAGCAATTTGTTTTCCGTCAATAATTTTCATATGTATAAAGTTTTGTAAAAAATGTCGAAGTGCAAATGTGTAAATTTAAAGATGTACAAATGTGCAAATTATCTATACCGATCACTGCATACTGCTTACTGCTTACTAACTACTTCTTACTCTTCCCTTAAGTCCCTAAAGTCCCAGCTCTCAGTTCCCAGCTCTCATCCCTCAGCTCCCCCATCTCAGTTCTCCCGGTCCCAGCTCTCACCGCTTATCCCACAAACCAACCCCTAACGGCGCGCTCCCTGCAGATTGCGCATCATATTGGCCATTTTGCCTTTGCCGCCGGCCGTCATCATACGCATCATCTTCCGTGTATCTTCAAATTGTTTCACCAGTTTATTCACTTCCACAATGTCGGTGCCTGAACCCCGGGCAATACGTTTGCGTCTGCTGCCATTCAGCAATGCCGGATTTTCTCTCTCCTCCGGAGTCATGGAGTAAATAATGGCTTCTATCCCTTTGAATGCATCATCTTCTATATCAAGATCTTTAACAGCTTTACCCATGCCTGGGATCATCCCCATGAGGTCTTTCATATTGCCCATCTTTTTGATCTGATGGAGCTGCTTCAGGAAGTCGTTGAAGTTAAACTGATTCTTTGCCAGTTTCTTCTGCAGTTTCCTGGCTTCTTCCTCGTCATACTGCTCCTGGGCTTTTTCAACAAGCGAAACAATATCACCTTTACCCAGAATCCGGTTGGCCATCCTGCCGGGATGGAAAAGTTCAATGGCATCCACTTTTTCACCGACACCAACAAATTTGATGGGTTTGTCAACAACCGATCGTATGGTAAGGGCAGCCCCGCCGCGGGTGTCACCGTCGAGCTTGGTAAGCACCACACCTTCATAATCCAAACGTTCGTTGAAAGCTTTGGCCGTGTTCACCGCATCCTGACCGGTCATGGCATCTACCACGAACAGGGTCTCCTGCGGATTCAGCTCCTTTTTTAAGGAGGCGATCTCATCCATCATCTGCGCATCAATGGCCAGACGTCCGGCAGTATCAACCACCACCACCTGGTGCCCCATGGTTTTTGCATGAGACAATGCACGCCTGGCTATGCCTACCGCATCCTGCTTTTCAGGCTCCGTATATACCTCCACGTCTATCTGCTCACCCAAAACCTTCAACTGGTCAATGGCAGCCGGACGGTAAACATCACATGCCACCAATAACACCTTTTTCCCCTTTTTGCTTTTCAGATAATTGGCAAGCTTGGCCGAAAAGGTCGTTTTACCGCTACCCTGCAAACCCGCAATCAGGATGATGGCAGGACTACCCTTCAGCTGAATCTCTTCATGGGTGCTTCCCATCAGCTCAGTGAGTTCTTCATGAACAATCTTCACCATCAGCTGACCGGGAGATACGGACGTGAGCACATCACGGCCCAGTGCCTTTTCCTTTACCCTTTCAGTGAAAGATTTCGCAATCTTAAAGTTCACATCGGCATCCACCAGGGCACGGCGAACGTCCTTTAACGACTCCGCCACATTCACCTCCGTAATCTGGCCCTGACCCTTGATTACCTTGAATGCCCTATCCAGTTTATCACTTAAATTATCAAACATAATTGCTGATTTTTTTGCAAAAATACCAATAATTCTCCTATTTACCCACAGCTGACCGGCGTGATGCCGGCAGTAAAAGAAAACCCGGTTGTATTTTCATTTTTTTGATGATGTCAGTTTTTTTTGGTACTTTTAAATAATGATGAAGTTTTTTGCGTTTGCAGCTACACTTCGTTTTTTATGTAACTTTGCATCATGGCATATGTAAGCAAATAATCCACAGACATCACATTGTCAAACGATTGCATATCCCTGATCCTATGACTGACGAAATGAACAACAATATAAACAAGCCCTGGCAGGTTTCCAGGTATGAGGCCAATGTGCATCAGAATCAGTCTGTTTATTTTGATGTGGATGATTTTGAGGAAATCATTGATTACTATGTGATGACAGGTTCATACCAAAAGTCATTAAATATATGCAATGAAGCATGCCTGGTGCATCCATCATCCATCCCACTCATGCTGAAAAAAGCACAGCTGCTTGCATCTTTCAATAAAGAAGACCACGCACTGGAACTTCTGAGCACCATTGAAAATCTTGATCCCTCCAACAATGATGTACTCCTGACCAAAGGGGCCATTTATTCGCAACTTGAAAACTACGAAAAAGCGATCGAGGAATACAACAAAGCTATCAACGGTGCCGATGAACCCGATTTTGTGTATTGCAACATTGCTTTTGAGTATGAAAACATGGGCAACTTTGACAAAACACTGGAGTACCTGGACAAGGCACTCAGGGTGAATCCCGACAATGACCTGGCCATTTATGAAGCAGCATACTGTTTTGACCTGCTTTCCCTTACGGAAGAAGGAATTTCTTTTTTTAAAAAACTGATCAACAGAAACCCCTACAGCGTTGAAGCATGGTTCAACCTCGGTGTTTCCTATATCAATGCGGGGCTTTATGAAAAAGCCCTTGAAGCCCTGGAATACTCGCTGGCTATCGACAACGACCATGAGCACTCCTGGTTCCACAAAGGATACACCCTGAGCCTCCTCAACAGGGAAAAAGAAGCCATTGACTCCTATCTTGAATCAATCAGCCAAAACGACAGTGACCCCATGACATTTTACTACATCGGCGAATGTTATGAAAAACTGAAAGATTATGCCATTGCCAAATCCTATTATCTTGAATGCGTGCGCAAAGACCCTGAGGTTGCAGATGCATGGATAGGCATGGGCGTTTGTGACCTGGAAACAGGAGCAGCCAATGAAGCGATTCATTATTTTAAAAAAGGAGTGGGACTGGATCCTGAAAACATCAACTACCTGGCTTTACTTGGCAACGCTTTTTTTAATCTGCATCAGTTCGAAGATGGAAAACAGGCCTATGAAAAAGCCCTTACCATTGACCCCGATGATGAAGAGACATGGCTGGAGTACACCGAAGCCCTCACTAACATCAGGGAGTATCCATCGGCACTGGACGTATTGAACAGGGGCATGGAAGCACTTCCGGGAAACCGTAATATCCTGTATTTTATGTCTGCCGTTCTTTTCCTTTGCGGGAAGGACCATGAAGCCGGCTTTTTCCTGGAAGAAGCCTTTGATCAAACTACAGAAGGAATCCAAAACATTCTGACCCGTTTTCCGGCTCTGAATAACAACAAGGCATTCCAGGATTCCGTTGACAAACTGATATAAACGCAAGCCCCCGTTGCAAGCCAAAACAAACGCGTATGCTGGATCATCTTCCCAATCGCATGGAAAAACCCCGGAGCAAGGGTGTTACCATGGTTATGGACAAAGGCCTGGGAGTAATGCAAGCCAATGACCTGGCAGAAACCGCCGGTCACCTCATTGACTTCATCAAGCTGGGATTTGGCACATCCTATGTAAGCCGTAATGTCAAAGAAAAAGTCGGTATCTACCGGCAACACAATATCAGGGTATTTGTGGGAGGCACCCTGCTGGAAGCATTTGTGATCCGGAACCGGCTGGATCAATACCTGAAATATATTGACGCCATCGGTTGTGATGCCGCAGAAGTTTCAGATGGATGCATCCGGATGGAACAGGAACAAAAATGTAGTATTATCAGGCAGTTAGGCAAGCATTTGATGGTTTTTTCGGAAGTAGGGGCCAAAGATGAAAATGTGACCTTGCAGGCCGGTGAGTGGGTATCTTCCATGCGCAGCGAACTGGAAGCCGGAAGCAGTTTTGTGATTGGCGAGGCACGGGAAAGCGGAACGGTAGGTATTTACGAGAAGAACGGCAGTGCCAACACCGGACTGATAGACCAAATCATCCTGGAAATTGATCCAGATAAAATCATTTGGGAGGCTCCGGCCAAACAACAGCAGATATGGTTTATCCGCAAACTTGGTGCGCTGGTCAACCTGGGTAATATCTCCCCTGCTGAGATCATTCCCCTGGAAACCTTGCGCCTCGGACTTCGCGGTGATACATTTTTCGAAAACCTGCCCGAAGAATTTCTGAAGTATAAACTATAATGATATTCTGTCCATACGTTTGTTTGGATTACTGCTATTTTTTATCACTTTCCGTTTAAACGACAAAAAAGCCCGTCTTCCTCAATAAACAGATTATGAAATGAAGCATAACCGATCCGCCAAAGATTATTTGTTGCTTGTTTTGCGTGGGATGGCGATGGGCGCCGTTGATGTGATTCCCGGAGTGTCGGGTGGTACCATGGCCCTGATTACCGGGATTTACGAGGAACTGATTAACAGCATTAAATCATTCAATGCCGGCCTTATTTCCACCTTGCGCAAGCATGGGATTACCGTAGCCTGGGAAAGGATCAACGGCTATTTTCTCACCGCAGTGCTATCAGGGATCCTGATCAGCATTTTTTCGCTTGTGCGTCTTTTGTCGTGGCTGTTTGACAATCACGCCATGCTGATCTGGGCATTTTTTTTCGGGCTCATCGTGGGTAGCGTCTTTTATGTAGGTTCCCGGATAAAAAACCGGAACCTGCCCTCCTGGTTGTTTCTGATTGCAGGCACTGTGGTGGCTTATTATGTTACCATAGCAACACCTGCCACCGGTCCCGATCATTTGTGGTTTATTTTACTGGCCGGTGGCATAGCCTTCTGTGCAATGATCCTGCCGGGCATATCCGGGGCATTCATTCTGGTTTTGCTGGGTAAGTACGAATACATGATACATGCCGTCAAAGATTGGAATCTGATGGTGATCGCAGTGTTTGGTGCAGGCGGAATTGTTGGTATTATCGCGTTTTCAAACGCCATTGGCTGGTTGCTGAAAAAATATCCCAACGCTACATTGGCCATGCTGACAGGATTTATGATCGGGTCACTCAATAAGCTGTGGCCATGGAAAGAAATCCTGGAAACACGCATTGGCACCACCGGAGAAGAAATTCCGGTGCTGGAAAGAAGCATCCTGCCTTCCCAATATGCCGCCCTGTATGGAGAAAGTCCGCAGGTTTTTCCCGTTGTGGTTTGTGCACTGGCCGGCCTGGCTTTGATACTGACTGTAATGTTTTTGAGCCGTAAGATAAAGAAGAAATAATGGCAACTGGCTATTAGCCGATCAGGAAAGAAACGTATGCAGCTTATATCTCAATGATCCATCCGCTGTTTTTTATCCCACACAAATAAAAACAAAGCGGTAAAAACAACACCAAAAAATATTCCAAGGAAAGGGTTCACCCCTTCAATGGGTTCACCGACGGCCCGGTAAATTCCGTAAAAAATGGCACTCAATCCGGCCATCAGCATAAAAAAGAACAAAAACTGATCGAACATTTTTTCAAAACGGCTGGGCTGGTAGGTTTCCTGCTTCTTTTTGTAGGCATAATAGTGCTGTTGCGCATATCCATTGGTTGTAGCACCGGGTCTGTAATACACACGCCCTGATCTGGTGGCCTTCCCATGGGCCAGCCGCAAATCATACAAGCGCCGCTTCTCTGTATTGCTGAGAATCTGGTAAGCCTCATTGATCATCTGGAACTCCTTTACCGAACGTGAATGCCGGCTTACATCAGGATGTAACAGCTTGGCCCGATTTCGGAAAGCGCGCTTTATAGATTCTGCGTTGGCGTTGACATCAACACCCAATATCTCATAATAGTTCATGAAAAATGCCTGCACTTGTGGAACATCGAAATTACACAATGCCCGGGAAAAAATCAAGCTGATATGAAGTTTTTAAAAAAAGATTTGCCGAAATTAAAAAAAATGCCGTTCTTTGCACTCCTCAAAAAAAACGTTTCGTTCATTTGTAAAAAAATCGGAAGGCCATGTCACGTATTTGCCAAATTACAGGAAAGAGACCGATTACAGGACACCATGTATCGCACTCAAATATTAAGACCAACAGATGGTTTTACCCAAATATTCAGACCAAGAGGTTCTTTATTCCTGAAGAAAACCGTTGGATAACCCTGAAAGTATCAGCAAAAGGGATTCGTATCATTAACAAAAAGGGTATTTACGCGAGTTTAAAAGAAGCGCGTGAAAAAGGTTTTATAAAGTAGAATTTCATTGGTTTGTACTCGAAAAGCTGTTGCATTATGGCAACGGCTTTTTTTTTGCTCTGCCGCTAAGGCGGGCCTTCAGTCTGTTAAAGATTTATAAGATAGGATTATTCTCAGGGACATCTTTTCACGATGTCGCCGAATCTTATTACTTTTATACCAAATAAGAAGAACATGCGTGGCACCACTTTTCTGTTGTTCCTTGTTGTGCTGGGAGTAATTCTGGCTGCGGGTTTTTCCGGTCAAAGCCTCAGCAATCAACCACCAAGGCGCGTTATCCAGTTTACCGGCCTGGTACTTACCGGTGACAGCCTGAAACCACTACCATTTGCCACTGTCTGGGTAAAAAACACCAATCGGGGAACGTCAACCGACTATTATGGTTTTTTTTCAATACCGGTATACAATACAGACACCTTACGATTTTCATCTGTCGGATTTGAGGATGTGTATTATGCCATTCCTGATACGCTTACAAGATCAAGGTACTCTGCGGTGCAGATGATGACCAGGGACACGATCCACCTGCCGGAAACCGTTATTTACCCCTGGCCGACCCGCGAACAATTCCGACATGCATTCATCCACACAGAGATCCCTTCCGATGATTACGACAGGGCCATGCGAAATCTTGCACAGGCCGAAATGCGCGAACGTTTCGAGAATATGCCCATGGACGGCAGTATGAATTTCCGGCATTATGTCCAGCAACACTCAGACCGCCTTTACTACGCAGGGCAATCGCCACCAATCCGTATCTTTGACCCCATTGCATGGGCCGAATTCTTCCAGGCATGGCGTGAAGGCCGGTTCAGACGCAGTGATTGATCCAGGGCATACAATATTTTTATTACACATCGGTTATAAATTATGAGCATATCCATCGTTCCTTTTTCTGAGTGATTTCAAAGTAATCCATAAGCCTTTTACAGTGATCCCAAGCCGACACATCTTAACCATTCTGATTTTTTTGATTTCGCCGGTGCTTTTGGCCCAGCAGGGAACGCTGGAAGGGCATCTTCGTACCCCTGATGGTGACCCCCTGGGCTTTGTGAATATTGCCCTCGAAGGCACCCCAGTTGGCACAAGCACCGATGAACAGGGGTTTTTCCGAATGCAAATACCAGCCGGCCGCCCGCTCACCCTTATCGTATCTCACCTGGGATTCAAACCGCAACGTGTGCCTCTTGAACTGTCATCCGGCGAAACAAGGCATTTGGACATCACCCTTGAACCCCTGCTTACACCCCTGCCTGATGTGGAAGTCAGAGACCGGCAGGTTTTAACCACCGATGTCATCAGGCTGGACCCACGACTTACAACTGCACTCCCCAGCCCAAGTTCAGGTATTGAACGCTTGGTGCAGACCTTGCCGGGCGTTTCAACAGTAACCGAGCTATCCGCGCAGTATTCTGTCAGGGGTGGAAGCTATGACGAAAACCTGGTGTATGTTAATGGTATCGAAATATACAGACCTTTCCTGGTACGTTCCGGACAGCAGGAAGGATTGAGTTTCCTGAACCCCGAAATGGTATCCTCCATCAGTTTTTCTGCCGGAGGCTTTAACGCCCGCTATGGCGACAAAATGTCATCCGTCCTGGATATAACCTACAAAGATCCGGAACAATTTGCAGGCTCTTTCTCCGTCAGCCTTCTGGAAGGGTCCCTGCATCTGGAAGGAGTGTCGGAAAACAAACGCTTTTCCTATCTGACCGGCATTCGGTATAAGTCCAATCAATACCTTTTAGGAACTC
>SKTQ01000184.1 GCA_007122505.1 Bacteroidales bacterium
ATTTTTATTTTTAATTTTATACCTTTAATTTTAATTTATATGAAAGAAGAGTTTATTTCTTATTTATGGAAGCACAGGCTGTTAAAAAACGATTTTTTACAAACAGTTGACAAGCAGCCTCTGGATATCCTGTATCCCGGACAGGAAAACACCGATTCGGGCCCCGATTTTCTTTCTGCCAAAATCAGAATAGGCAATACTACCTGGGTTGGCAACGTGGAAATACATACGCGTTCATCTCTTTGGTACAGGCACGGACACCATCTTGATCCGGCGTATGACAACATCATTTTGCATGTAGTTTATGAGTTGGACAAAGAAATCTGTAACAAAAAAGATGAACCCATACCCCACCTGGTGATCAAGGACTGTTTTGACCATACACTTCTTAAAAATTACCGGATGCTGAAAGAAAGTATGAACTGGATCCCCTGTGAAAATTTGATTTCAGAAGTGGAAGCTTTTCTGATGGAGCATTGGTTATGTCGGCTCCTCATTTGCCGCCTGGAGAGGAAAGCTGACGAAATATATCAATATCTGACTTATTTTCAGAGCCATTGGGAGTTGCTGTTCCTGTTTCTGTTTTGCCGCAGCCTGGGAGGTAAAGCCAATGCCGCTGCCTTTGGCTTGCTGATCCAGCGCGTTCCGCTGATTATCCTGTCAAAGAACCATGACAAACCAACCACAATGGAAAGTCTGTTATTGGGGCAAGCGGGTTTGCTCGATGACTCTTTTGATGAGGAATACCCTAATATTCTCAAACAGGAATATACCTACCTGAGAAAAAAGTATGCACTGCCTGAGCCGCTTAGAAAAGATTTGTGGAAGTATGCCAGGATGAGACCGGCGAATTTTCCCGATATCCGGATAGCACAGCTGGCCATGATCCTGCATCGGTGTGAGGGAAAATTGTTTCATAAAATGCTGGATGCCAGCGATAAAAAAACTATTTACCGGCTATTGACCGTGAGTCCTTCAGGATACTGGCAGAATCATTACCGCCTTGGAAAGCCATCTGCACGAAGGAATAAATCCATTGGCGAGGAAACTGTAAACCGCATTGTGATCAATACCTGGGCTCCCATATCATTTGTTTATGGAAAAGAAACAGGCCTGGATCATCAAAACGACAGGATCCTTGAAATGCTCAGTTCGTTGCCGCCTGAGGAAAACGCCATCATCAGGCGATGGAATGAAATCATCGGTCCAAGGGCAAATGCAGCAGAAACACAGGCATTGATAGAGCTATATAAAGAATACTGCGTACCGAAAAAGTGCCTGAAATGCACCATCGGGCACAAGATTCTGGGCAGGGAAGCCAGGGACTAGACGATTTCTTCAGGAACCTTGTTTTAATCCTGATCAGCCAGAAAACGTTCAGCTTCAATGGCAGCCATACAACCGGTTCCGGCGGCAGTAACTGCCTGGCGATAAACATGGTCCTGCACGTCGCCGGCAGCAAAAACTCCCGGTATGGCAGTTTGCGTGGAATCCGGCCTGGTAACCAGGTATCCGTTAGCATCCATTTCCAGTTGTCCTTTGAACAACTTGCTATTGGGATCATGTCCGATGGCGACGAAAAATCCTTCAATATCAAGGCGGGTTTGTTTACCCGTTTTGACATCTTCGATCAGCACACCATCCACTGTTTTCTCTCCCAAAACTTCTTTTGGTACATGATTCCAGATGAGTTCGATATTCGGAGCTTTCATCACACGGTGCTGCATGGCTTTGGATGCACGAAGCTCGTCACGCCGGTGAATCAGATACACTTTTTTACAAAGTTTGGAAAGATAAGATGCTTCCTCACATGCTGTATCTCCACCGCCAACCACAGCAACGGTTTGTCCACGATAGAAAAATCCGTCACAGGTGGCACAGGCAGACACACCAAAACCGTTCAGCCTTTGCTCCGATTCAAGGCCCAGCCATCTGGCTGAGGCACCGGTAGCAATGATCAGCGTTTCGGCCAGCAAATCCTTCTTCTCGTCAATGGTAACCCTGAAAGGCCGCTTGGACAAATCCACAGATGTAGCTAACCCAAAACGTACATCTGTCCCAAAGCGTTCAGCCTGTTTCTGAAAATCAACCATCATATCCGGACCCTTTACTCCCTCTGGATAACCCGGGTAATTCTCCACATCAGTGGTGATGGTCAGCTGTCCACCGGGCTGCAACCCCTGGTACATAACCGGTTTCAAATCGGCTCGCGCAGCGTAAATGGCAGCGGTGTATCCGGCAGGTCCGCTTCCCAAAATCAAACATTTTACCTTTTCTGGCTGGTCGCTCATGATATAGAATTATTTATGATTTGTGAATTGAATTAGAAGTCTGCAAAATTAGCATTTTCATATTATTTATGAGTAAGCAAATAATCATTTTGGCAAAATAATTGTAAGTTTGCACCCAACGTGCGCCGAAATATCGTGGTTTAATTAGGTTTAAGATGAGAGAGGATAAAGTAAATAGTAGTTAGTAAGAAGTAAGCAGAAAGCAGGTACAGGATAAAAAGTATGCATAGGCAGGCAAACAGGAATTAATGTGCCACCACCTGCATAGGCCGGGAATGACCAGTCAATACTAACAAAAATTTTTTATTGATCATTGATAATCGAATAATTGATTAATTGGTACATTGGTAAATTGGTAAATTTCACACATTTCATACATTTCACACATTATAACAAACCAACCATTCATGAAAACACCGAAGCTAATTGTTCCCATAATTCTTTCTGCGGTGCTGATTGCCACCGGATGCACGCATCGTGCGCATGAAAGTGGTACCGGCAGAGCTACAAAATCATCCAAAGAAAATATCGCCATGCAAAACAATGCATTTGCTTTTGACCTGATGCGTCACATTCCTTTTGACGACAACAACCTGGTAATTTCTCCCTTCAGCATATCAACAGCGCTCGCCATGACTTACGTTGGTGCAAGCGGAGAAACGCGCGACGAAATGGCAAAAATCATGCGTTTTGATCCGGATCAGCAACGATTTCACCCGGCTTACGGGGCATACATGGCAGCATTAAAAGAGCTTGCTGCCGATAATGTGGACCTCAATATTGCCAATTCCCTTTGGGCACACGAGAATTATCATTTCCTGGAAACATTTTTTGAAACCGTGAACCGATACTATCACTCTGAGGTATTTCAGGTTGACTTTATGCAAGACAGGGAGCAGATCCGTCAGGACATTAACCAGTGGGTGTATGATGAGACACGGGAGAAAATTGAAGACCTCATCGCGCCTAATGTATTGACCCCCGATACAAGGCTTGTCCTGGTAAATGCGATACATTTCTGGGGTAGCTGGCTGAAAGAGTTTGACAAAGATCGTACCCGTCCAGACAACTTCCGTTTGCGTGGCAGACAAACAGTGCGGGCCGACTTTATGCACCGTGTTGACACCCTGCCCTATTTTGCTGATGATATGATGCAGGTATTGGAGATTCCATATGCCGGCGGGGACTTTTCGATGTTGCTTGTGCTGCCGGCAGAAGGCATTGACATTGAAGAGACAGAAAGAAAAATGGATGCAGAGTTTTATGCCGGTTTAATCGGGCAGCTTTCCGACAAAGCTTTACATATATATATCCCCAGGTTTGAGGCAGAAACAAAGCTTAACCTGGAAGATCTGCTCGTGGAGATGGGCATGGTGAAACCTTTTAGCCGCGATGCGGATTTCTCAGGAATGACCGGTGATCGTGAGCTCAACATCGACCAGGTAATCCACCAGGCTGTGATTGAGGTAAACGAAGAAGGTACCGAAGCCGCTGCAGCAACGGCCGTAGTAATTGTGAGAACTGCTGTTCCTGAACAACCAACCGTGTTCAGGGCCAACAGACCTTTCCTTTTCTTTGTGAAGGACAATGTGAACCAAAGCATATTGTTCAACGGCCGGGTGATGCGGCCGGGTTCTTAGAGTTTCTGATTGTTGGCAGGAAGCAAGTGAGCCGAGAGTTGGTATTTGCGGTGTCAGGAGTTTTTTAAGTAAAAAGTAAGCTGTAAGCAGTAGGTAGCTTCTTTGCACATTTGCACATTCCCACATTTTCACATTAGTACATTTCCAAATTTGCACATTTCAACTTTAAGTGCATAGACAAATTATCACCATAAACAGGATTAAAAATAAGGACAGTATAAGTTATTTTTGTATTTTAGTATCTCAATTAATTTTAAAGCCTTCACACTATGCATTTTGGATTTACTGAAGAACAGGAAATGATACGCCAAACGGCGCGTGATTATGCCCGGCGCAAACTGATCCTTGACGTGATTGAGCGGGACACCCATGCCATTTATCCTGCCGAGCATGTTAAAAACATTGCTGAACTTGGTTTCTTTGGGATGACTGTTATGCCTGAGTATGGCGGTGTACATACCGATACTGTGGCTTATTCACTGGCCCTGGAAGAAATATCCAAGATAGACTCATCCGTGGCGGTGATCATGGCCGTGCATAATTCTCTTACGGCTTATGGTATCCAAACCTATGGCACAGAGGAGCAGAAAGAAAAATATCTGCCATCACTGGCCAGCGGTGAGAAGATCGGTGCATTTTTGCTTAGCGAACCCGATGCAGGCTCTGATGCTTCTTTTCAGAAATGCACTGCCGTTGACAAAGGAGATCATTACCTGGTGAATGGCGTAAAAAACTGGATCACAAGTGGTCAGACGGGCAGTGTATATCTGCTGATGGCCCAGACCTGGCCGGAAAAAGGGCACAAGGGGATCAACGCACTGATTGTTGAAAAAGATACACCCGGCATCAGCCTTGGACCCCACGAAGACAAGATGGGGATGCGCAGTTCTGACACCCATTCGGTGATGTTTACAGATGTGGTTGTCCCAAAAGAAAACAGGATCGGTGATGATGGTTTCGGTTTTCGGTTTGCCATGAAACTCCTGGAAGGAGGCCGGATAGGGATTGCGGCACAGGCTGTGGGCATCGCTGCCGGTGCGTATGAACTGGCCCTCAAATATGCCAAAGAAAGAAAAGCCTTTGGTACCGAGATCATCAACCACCAGGCCATTGCCTTTAAGCTGGCCGATATGGCCACCGAAATAGAGGCAGCCCGCATGATGGTGCTCAAAGCAGCATGGTTGAAAGACCAGGGTAAGCCGCATGGTACCGAAAGCGCCATGGCCAAACTTATTGCCACCGATGTGGCCATGAAAACAACCACCGAGGCCGTCCAAATTCACGGCGGATATGGCTATGTCAAAGAATATCATGTGGAACGGCTCATGCGGGAAGCCAAACTGACCCAGATCTATGAAGGCACATCCGAAATTCAGAAACTGATCATTGCCCGGGCCATTTCCAAATAAAGTTTTGTGTATCCGGCCATGCATGCATCTATAATCTTATCTTCGAACATTTGTTTTTCACTGATATGCAACAAGAACCAATCATTACGCAACAAAAAGATGGCGCAGTGTTGCTGCTGACCATTTCACGACCAAAGGCATTAAACGCGTTAAACAGCAGGTTTTTTAAAGAATTAAACGCCATACTGGATCAACTGGTTTCTGACGATTCGGTAAAAGTGTTGCTCATTACCGGAGAGGGCAAGGCCTTTGTTGCCGGTGCCGACATTGCCGAAATGCAGCATATGGATGAATCGCAGGCGCAGGAATTCTCGCGCGTTGGCCAGGATGCTTTCGCACGGTTGTCATCATTGCCATTTCCAGTGATCGCCGTTGTAAACGGTTACGCCCTGGGAGGAGGCTGTGAGCTGGCCATGGCGTGCGACATCCGGCTTGCATCTGAAAACGCTGTACTGGGCATGCCGGAAGCCAGGCTGGGATTGATTCCCGGTTACGGAGGCACGCAAAGGTTGCCCCGGATGGTGGGGTCTGGGAATGCCCTGTATATGCTTTTCACGGGAGAAAATATCAACGCAGGGGAGGCACTGCGCATGGGCCTGATTCAGCGGATATGTCCACCTGAAAAACTCATGGAAGAAGCTTTCGCGCTGGCAAAAAAGATTGAAAAAATGGGCCCGCATGCCCTCAAAACCGTGAAACTGCTTGTTCATGAAGGATTGCAAAAAGAGCTTGAAGAAAGCATCCGTATGGAGAACGAGCGATTCCCCTCGCTGTTTTCCACTGACGGACCGGAAGGGATTCAGGCTTTTCTTGAAAAAAGGAAACCAAACTGGAAGTCCTGACATACTCAAAAACATCAATACTCAAATCAAAACTTTCAAACCATGCATTATGATGAACGAATAAGGCGGACGGCCGTGCTCGGCGCTGCCGGTAAAATGGGATCGGGGATATTGCTGCTGGCCGCCGCAGAAATGGCAGACATATCTCTGAAACCGGAAAACAAAGACAAAGTGTATGAGTTGCACGCCATCGACATTTCTCCAGAGGGATTAAGGGGGCTCTATCATTATTTGAAAACCCAATTGCTACGCATCGCTGAGAAAAAGGCTGTATCGCTCAGGGAGGTTTATAAAGACAGCAAAGAATTAGTTGAAAACGAGGACATTATCAACCGTTACGTGGATGATGCCATGCGGCTGATACATTTTAGCACCCGAACTGAATCGGCTTACAACGCCCACGTAATTTTTGAAGCCGCCGTGGAAGAAGTGAACCTGAAAGTGGATTTGCTGCGTCAGATCCGCGATCATTCTGAGCAAATCCCATGGTTTCTTACCAATACATCTTCCATTCCCATTGCTGAATTAAATGAAAAAGCAGGGCTCGGAGGCAATATCATCGGGTTTCACTTCTACAATCCCCCGGCGGTTCAGCGCATTGTAGAGTTTGTGGCACCCGGGGATACCAACCCTGACCTGAAAAGTTTTTCCCTGGAACTGGCCAAAAAAATGAAAAAGGTCATAGTTCCTGCCAATGATTTTGCGGGGTTTATCGGCAACGGATATTTGATGCGTGACATCCTTTACGGTATCAGCCTGGTTCACCGGTTGAAGGCTGAGCTGGGATTTGCCCAGGCTGTATATGTTGTGAACCGTGTGAGTCGCGACTTTTTGCTGCGCCCGATGGGTATTTTTCAGTTGATGGACTATGTAGGCATTGATGTATGCCAGAAGATCATGGCCGTAATGTCGGCAAGGCTGAATAAACCCGAACTGTACAGTGAGCTGATCGATCTGTTGATCAGCCTCGGTGTAAAAGGAGGACAACATCCGGACGGTTCTCAAAAACCCGGTATTCTTTACTACGAAAAAGGAAGGGAGACCGCCATTTTTGACACGGACCGGCAGCAATATGTAAGTATTGATGATGTGAAAGAAAATGCCGATGCATTTATTGGCCCGCTTCCGGAAAACCATCAGCCATGGAAACAGGTGATCAGAAATCGCGACCGCGATGCATGGTTAAATGACTATTTTTCCACCATGCAAAAAATGGATACGCAGGGCGCTGTCCTTGCCCGTCATTATCTCAAAAAAATGAAAGATATCGGTCTTGAACTGGTGCACGACGGGATTGCGCAAAAACCGGAAGATGTGAACACGGTTATGATCACCGGCTTTTACCACGCTTACGGACTGATCAATGACTTCATCCAACAATAATTAATTTTTGATTTTCTGCACTATAGGTTGTTTCATCATCAATAATTGAACCTATCAAAAACACAAAAGCATGAGACGAAAAATATATATGACTGCCGGTTACAATACGGTTTCTTTTGGTTCAGGCCGTAAGGAGTTCAATCCGAAAAAGCCCATGCCGGGCATTGAGCATTATTTGGCGGAGGCCGGGCGTGGAACACTGGACTTATTGGGTGGTGCCCGCCATGTGGATGAAAGCGTTGCAGGCAACTTTATGGCTTCCAGATTTGTCAAACAGGCACACCTGGGTGCTTTCATGCCCTATGTGGATGAGGGATTGCGCCATAAGCCGGCTCATCGTGTGGAAGGAGCCTGCGCAACGGGAGGGTTAGCATTGTTATCAGGTATCCGGTCGGTGCTGGCTGAAACCGCAGATGTGGTATTGAGTCTTGGTGTAGAGGTACAAAACTCGGTAAAAGCCATTTACGGTGCTGATATCCTGGCGGGTGCAGGCTGGTTTCGCGACAGAAAAGACGGCCATGCCTATTTTTTTCCCGGCAACTTCAGCGACCGTGCCGGTGCATATTTTGATAAATACGGCAGGGAAAAAACAAGGCAGGCTTTTGCCCACTGGTTTAAAAATGCCATTGAGAATGCCAGGAAGTGTCCCACTGCGCAGGAATACCATAACACCCATGGAGACTTGATAAAACTGGCGCTAATGCCTCCAAATCCGGCTGTTTTCACCGACCACCTGAATGTGTTTGACTGCTCCAAGGTATCGGATGGTGCATCCGCGATTGCCATTGTTTCGGAAGAAGGTTTAAAACGTACCGGTATTCCTGTTTCAGAGGCTGTTGAGGTGAAAGGCTGGGCGCTCTGTGTGGACAATATCACGGAGAAACCTGCCGATCCAACCCGATTGGTCACGGTGGCCAAAGCTGCGAAACAGGCATTAGAGATGGCCGGTATCGACATCAATCAGCTGGCGACCATTGAGCTTCATGACTGTTTTACCATTGCCGGTGTGTTGATTATGGAGGCTTTGGGATTTGCAAAGCCCGGAGAAGGACCGGATCTGATCATCAATGGCGACACTGCTGCGAATGGCGCCATTCCGGTGAATACGACAGGTGGTTTGATCGGCTGGGGTCATCCCACAGGTGCTACCGGTGTGCACCAGGCAGTTACGCTTTGGGAGCAGCTCACAGGGAAAGCCGGTGAAGCCCAGATCACCATCCCGGACGAAAAACCCTACGGCCTCTCCATCAATATGGGCGGCGACGACAAAACCGTGGTTGCAATTGTGGTAAAGAAAACCGAATGATAGCTATTTGGGTTAATACGCAGGCACTCCGGGTATTCTTATAAGTGCTTGCATAAAGGCCGGCAGAAACAAGATCAGAAGCTGATGGTACGCCTGCCACCGGCTTCTTCAATATTTACCGTTACCGCATCGGGAGGCAGCAAAGAGCTGATTTTCTCGGGCCATTCAATCAGGCAATAACTGCCTGAATAAAGATAGTCTTCATAGCCCATGTCATATGCCTCTCCGGGGGTTTTTATCCTGTAAAAATCGAAGTGATATATATCTTCATTTTGTTTATTGACATAATGATTGACAATGGGAAAACTGGGGCTGTTGACCAGGTCTTCCACACCCAGCTCGCGGCAAATGGTTTTGATAAATGTGGTTTTTCCGGACCCCATGGGGCCCTGAAATGCAAAAACCCGTTTACCGGGAAAAGATTCGATGAGCTGCCGGGCTACACCAGGCAGTTCATCGATGTTCTGCACGGAAATG
>SKTQ01000051.1 GCA_007122505.1 Bacteroidales bacterium
CGATCCATGGCATTCTGAAAAATCTGATCGCTGGGGTTTCCTGCCAATGCCCTGACGATGGCCGGCACCGAAATTTCAAGGGTTACGTTCATCCCACCCCGCAGGTCGAGACCCAGGTTCAACTCCCGCTCTTTGGTTTCGCGAAATGTGTACTGGCGAATACCAAGGTTTATCACGGTCTGGCTCATCATGGAGTCGAGATAGAACTGCTCCTGTATGCGGGCGATGGAGTCCAACAATACCCTCTCCCTTAATTCATCGCCGGCCGCCAAAGCCCTTGCCTCCTCAACAAAACGTTCGCTACGGGCAAACTCCTTTGCATCGCGCTCCACCTTCCTCGCAAAGAAAGTAAAGGAAAGCTGGTATATACATACCACAGCCAATGCAATGGCAAAAAATCTTATTAAACCTTTATTTTGCATGATGTTGCACTTTATATGTTCATTTAAAAAAACGACCGCAAAGTTAATTGATTTTTTCTCATCCTGAAAAAATACCTGAGAAATTATTGCAGAATGATGCTCTTATTGGATAAAATAACGGATTACGTGCATCAAAACACATGTTTTACAGGTTTGACAAACCCTCGGAGAGTGGCCGAAACTAAGGCACAATCAGCTTTTTGCCCGGATAATCGATCACTGCATTCATCTTTACCAGCAAGTCGCCGCCCAGCACCATGTCAATCCGGGGAAGGTCGTAAATGGCATAGGTTTGGTTGATGGCGGCCAGATCAATCAGCAGGACATCAAGTTGTGAAAACTCTCTTTGCCCGATCACTAGTGTATGAATGCTGCTGATATAGGTTTTTATCTGATTGGAGCCTACTCCTGTAAACAACTTGCTGAAAGGTTTGATTTCCGCATCGCCGAGAAAATAGGCAGACCTCGAAAGATCCAATATGGTTTTTGACGCCCCTGTATCAATCAGTGTGTTGGCCTTGAGCCCATTCACCGACGCATGGAACATCACATGAAAACCATCCGGTTCAATGTTTATCAATTCAAGCGGGATATGATACATAGTGAGATGCCAACAGTACATGCCGGTCGTGCTTTGGCGGTGAAGTGCCATCCATTACCTGCATGAATATTGTCTTGTGCGGCCCGGTTGTGCTTGTTGCTAGTTAAGGCTTTGTTCCTGTTTGATGATTCCCATCCCTTTGTGAATGGCCTCTTCATTAAGCGGGATCAGGTGGTGATAGCGTTCAGGCAACACCTTCTGGAGTCCCTTGATCACATTTTCAAGTTCAATGATGGGTTTGACTTTAAGGAAGCCGCCGATCACGATCATGTTAAACACCTTGGTATTGTTCATCTTTACCGATTCGTCGTAAGCGGCAATGGAACAAATATTGATATCGGTCCTTCTGGGCTTCCGGGTCATCCCGTTTTCCTCATAAATCAACAGGCCGCCGGGTTTCACCGCGTCTTCAAACTTATCCATCGAAGGCTGATTGAGCACGATGGCGGTGTCGTATTTTGTAAGTACGGGTGAGCTGATCTGCTCATCGCTGATGATGGCCGTACAATTGGCGGTTCCACCTCTCATTTCAGGTCCATAGGACGGCATCCAGCTTACTTCCTTGCCCTGCATCACACCGCTGTAACAGATGATCTGACCCATTGACAGCACTCCTTGTCCGCCAAATCCTGCAATAATGATTTCCTCAGTCATGATTGTATGTTTTTGTTTTTTTCTGACCGGCTGTTCCGCCATGTCATGTGTTGCATTTTTAACGACTTACCCGTTATTTTGTAATTGCCGGTATGAGAGGGATATCCGTTTTACGGTTACAGCAGAGGTTGCCACAGCACTCCAATGCATATGCACCGCCGGAGGCCCTTTCCGCAGCTTCCTATTCGGACGGAACTTTGATATCGCCCAGCGGATAAAACGGGAACATATGTTCTTCCATCCATTTGTTGGATTGCGCGGGTGTCATTTTCCACCCCGACGGGCAGTTGGCCACGATTTCCACAAAGCAGGTGCCTTTGTCGAGCTTTTGGTATTCCATGGCCTTCTTGAGGGCTCTTTTGGCTTTGCGGGCATTGGCCGGGGCGTGTACCGACTGCCGGGTAACGAAATAGGTGCCGGGAAGCTGAGCGATGAGCTCTGTAATTTTCAAGGGGTTACCCATGGTTTTCACATCTCTTCCGCGGGGAGATGTGGAGCTTTTCATCCCCGGCAGGGTTGTTGGTGCCATCTGGCCGCCTGTCATACCATAAATACCGTTGTTGATGAATACGATAAGGATATTTTCACCGCGGTTACAGGCATGAATGGTTTCGGCCGTGCCGATGGCTGCCAGGTCTCCGTCACCCTGATAGGTGAACACATATTTGTCGGGAAACACTCGTTTGATGCCGGTGGCCACCGCCGGTGCCCTGCCATGTGCAGCCTCCTGCATATCAATATCAAAATAATAATAGGCCAGCACAGAGCAACCAACGGGTGCCACACCAATGGTCTCACCCTGGATGCCCATTTCATCGATGACTTCGGCCAGCATGCGGTGAGCCGTACCATGTCCGCATCCCGGACAATAGTGCAGCACGCGGTCGGTCATCACACTGGTTTTTTCATATACCAGGTTTTCAGGACTGATGATGTTTTTTTCAGACATAACTATCCTCCAATGATTTTTTGTTCCAAAGCTTTCAAAATTTCATCCGGGCTGGGGATCATACCGCCAAAACGGCCGTAGAATTCAACCCTTGTTTGGCCGTTCACGGCGAGACGCACATCCTCCACCATCTGGCCTGCATTCATCTCAACGGTGAGAATGCCTTTAACCTTAGAGGCAAGACGATTTACTTCATCTACCGGGAACGGGTAAAGTGTTTGCGGCCTGATGAGTCCAACCCTGATCCCTTTCTCACGGGCCATCTCCATAGCCTTCCTTGTGATCCGCGCACACGAACCGAAAGCGGCAAACAGGTATTCGGCATCGTCACAGCCATAGGTTTCGAAACGCACCTCATTTTTTTCAATTTCCCGGTATTTGGCTTGCAGGCGGAGGTTCACCTTTTCCTGTTCTTCCGACTGAAGCTGCAGCGAGGTAACGACCACACTATTTTTGCCGGGCTTTTTCCCGACGGTGGCCCATTCAAACTCTTCCGTGCTTCGCTCCATCTGTTCAAACAGTTCAACCTTTTCCATCATCTGGCCAATAATCCCATCGGAAAGGATCATCACCGGGTTGCGGTACTTGAACGCCAAGTCGAAACCAAGTTTGACATAGTCAACACTTTCCTGCACAGTTGCCGGAGCCAGCACGATCATTTTGTAATCGCCATGGCCTCCTCCCTTTACCGCCTGGAAGTAATCGGACTGTGAAGGCTGAATGGTGCCAAGGCCGGGACCGGCGCGAACCACATTCACCACCACGCAGGGCAACTCTGCTCCGGCGATGTAGGAAATGCCTTCCATTTTCAAACTGATTCCCGGACTGCTGGAAGAGGTGAGCACCCGTTTTCCGCATCCCGCAGCACCATAAACCATGTTGATGGCGGCAACCTCACTTTCTGCCTGCAAAACCTGCATGCCGGTTCGGTCGGCCGGATTCTCGCGCATAAGGTACTCTATCACCTCCGACTGCGGCGTAATCGGGTAGCCAAAGTAAGCATCCGCTCCGGCACGAATGGCCGCCTCAGCCAGGGCTTCATTCCCTTTCATTAATCTTAAGTCTTTCATGTGTATATAATTTTGTACCTAACTGTTTTTTAGCCTTTTGTAATTGTTTTTTTAAGCTGCCTTTACAGGGCGCTGCCACCGGCCTGAATTAATTTGCCCTTTTCAGGGCTTTCCTTTTACCACCAGGATTCATCCCGGCTCTCAGCTCTCAACTCTCAGTTCTCAGCTCTCAGCTCTCACTTCTCAGCTCTCAGCTCTCAGCTCTCAACTCTCACTTCTCAGCTCTCAGCTCTCAGCTCTCAACTCTCAGCTCTCACTTCTCAGCTCTCAGCTCTCAGCTCCCTTCTCCCCCTCTCCCCTTCATCCCAGGTCATCGACCAGGAATTTGTATGCCGAAAGCTTCCAATATCGGGGGGTCAAACTTTTTTAACCGGCTTTTCACGATAAACGGTGATCACCGCATCCGGACAAACCACTGCGCAATTGGCACAGCCTATGCATTCGGCATTGACTTTCATGGCATAATGGTAGCCCTTACTGTTTACTTCATTACTCAGAGCCAAAACTTCGTTGGGACAAGCAGTAAGACATACTTCGCAGCCCTTGCATTTTTCTATGTTGATGACAACATCTCCTTTTCTTGCCATTGTATATATAATTTATATGGTGAACCATTCGTTTTGTGAAAAAATAAACATCACGGACAAAGCTATAATTATTTATTGAATTATTGGGGTTTTACTCCAATATTTTTTAACCCGCACAATGAACCAGCATTGCATCATCCATACCCGGTTATCAGATCATGTTGTGAAGCGCATGGATATAATCCATGAAGGTCGTGAATCATGCCCGGAAAAGCCGGGCGCCCTTCTTTCACATGAAGGATTTTGTTCCAGTTAAGGCTTGCCGGCTGACATATACAACGGCGGAAAAATGTACTATCATGCAGGTAAAATCATTAATTTTGCAGCATCATGGATAAGCGGCAGCAAAAACGAATGAGGCTTTTCTTTCGCAGGGGGCTGGTATTGTTAGAGATACTGGTTATTATTCCTTTGTTGATTTTGTTGATATCGAACCAGGTTATCCGTATTTCTGCCGAAGGCCATCTTTACGACCACATTGATGACATACCCCATAACCGCGTGGGGCTGGTTCTTGGGACCTCACACCGGATCAGGGGTGGTGCACCAAACCCATATTTCCTTAACAGGATCAATGCGGCAGCTGAGCTTTACCATAGCGGGAAGGTGCAGTTTCTGATTGTAAGCGGTGATAACCGCACGCCATACTACAACGAACCCCTTCAAATGCAAAGGGCACTCCTGAACCTGAATGTCCCGGAAGAAGCCATTTACCTTGACCATGCCGGGTTTCGCACTCTGGATTCGGTGGTGAGGTCAAGGAAAATATTCGGGCAAGACAGCATAACCATCATATCCCAGAGATTTCATAATCAAAGGGCCGTTTTTATTGCCAAACAAAACGGAATGCAGGTTTACGCGCTGAATGCCGCCGATGTAAACCATTTGCGAAACGACAGGATACGGATCCGCGAATGGTTTGCCAAAGCCAATGTTTTCTGGGACATCCTGTTGGGCAAAGGGCCTGAACAGCTCGGTGACAGGATACCCGTCGGCGAATATCCTTCATAAACCAATACCTTAATTATTTACAGAGAGAAGGCACGGGCAAACATCCGTCAATAAGCATAATCAACCACCCTGCCCAGGTATTCGCCATTTCTGATGATCCAGGTAACTTCGTAGAGGCTGGGAACCCGGCTGTTTAACATATATATATAGATGCGCTCACCGTCTTCCGACAGAAACGCCCTTGCCTGGCATTCAACCCTTCCAAACAACAAACGCCGCCTGCAAAAGTTGGGCTCAAAAATATCCCGGATGGCGCGATGGGGAAGAGACATCTGCTCAGCACTAAGCGAAACATGAACGCTCAGCATGCGCTGACCCGGCAACCTCCCGTCGACACCCCAGTAATAGCGCCCATCTATAAGGTATACATAATTATGTGGCCCAAAATAACTAATTCTGTGAAGGGTTGGATGAAACGGGCCCCTCGAAATAAAGATGCGCATCTCATCCAGAACCAGGGTAAGGGTTTGATGAGAAAAACCATAGAGTTCAAACTCCCGCAAAGAAGCTTTGCCAGTAAGCCCAAGCAAAGAGCCGATAAAAGTGAAGCTCCCCACCTCTTGCCTGATAATGGTGTCCTTTAGAGAAAAAAAACTTTCTGCAGAGCCTTTGTAGTCAGGCACCACATAATGACCTTCCTGGGATTTTGCTTCCATCAGGTAGCTTGTGAAGGCCAGAATGACAACAAGCATGGACAAAACCACATGTATTTTGTTTGTCACCATGTTTTCCTTATCTTTGCCTCTTTCACAAAAATAAACAAACAACAAAAATTACGCAACATGGACATCCAGGAAAAAATCGTCAAAACTTTTGAAGACGCTGCCAGGCCTCTGCGCACAGGTGAACTCGCTGAACTTGCCGGATTGGATAAAAAAGATGTGGAAAAGGCCATCAAGAAGATGAAAGACACGGGCAGCATATTCTCTCCAAAAAGATGCTATTACGACCTGAAAAAATAGTCCATCTTCATCGTTTTCCCATTGGCTGTTATTTGAGCAACTGGAGATACCTGTTCTTTACTGCGAGCAGATCGTCGGATGTGATATGCTCCTTGTATACCCGTACCAGCTCCACCACCCGGCCGTTCTCAAAAAAGCTTGCCCGTGCCGCATCAAAATAAAGAATATCTGTATCATATTTGGCCTCTTCGGTGAGTTTTTTGAATGACTCCCAGTCAACATAGCGGGGAATTACAAAATACCCTTTTGTTTTATCCAGGGCGTCCATGAACAACCCATCTCCGGCGGGAAGGAAGCGGATCATCTTTGACAGCCTGATGATTCCCATTACCTCCTTGATTTTCCGCTGTCGTTTTTTGAATTTAATCCCTTCTTTCTGCAAACTCTGTTGAAGGATGTGTACCTGGTTAAAATGCCTGATGTCTTTCAACCGAATGATTGGACATATCTTTTCTTTTAGATAGAGCTGTCCGGGAGCAACGTCAACTGGTTCGCGCCGGTGTGCGTTTACGTTTTCGGCAGCACGAAGTATTTCCGACAAGCTGTAGTAGCGGTCAAGCACACAATAGATGTATGGGTCCGGTTTACCCATAGGGGCATCATAATAATAGCCGAAAAAGGGCGATGTGGACTCCAGCACGCAAGTGTTATCAGCCGTCAAATCAGCTTCCAATGTGCTCAAAGGCTCCTCCTTGATGATCTCACAGTATCTCTCAGCAATCCGTGATTTTTTCATATGGATTTTATTTTGGATTCCGTCTTTAAAATTATCACTTTTTTTTGAATCCCGCAAACAAGATGAATGGCACACAGATGACACAGATGCAACAGATGATCACAGATTTTGTATATCGTTTTTAGCGTGGATTTCAAAAAAAAATCTGTGTTAATCCGTGTCATCTGTGTTCCATTAAAATCTATAAAAAAAACAACTCTCCCAATAATAAGGATTTCCAGCATGGTCGTTTCCATCTGTTTACGGTTCACACCGATAAAAAAAAATCATGTACCTTTGTACCTTATTTTTTTGGCAGGTACCACAAACGGTTTTGCCGCGTTATTTTCAAAATGAAAACCAATTTATTCACTCACAGAGTAATTATATAAAACAAGAAAAAGATGGATAAACAGAGCAAAAAAGTGTATTTCTTTGGAGGAAAGAAAGCAGATGGCGATGCCGGCATGCGTGATCTTCTGGGTGGCAAAGGTGCCAACCTGGCAGAGATGGTCAACATTGGTGTACCGGTTCCCCCCGGATTCACAATCACCACTGAGGTGTGTACCATGTTTAATGAAAAGGGTTATGATTTTGTTGTGAACGAAATCAAAAAAGAAGTTGAAGAAAACATGCGCCGCGTGGAAAATGAGATGGGTTCAGGTTTTGGCGACAAGGACAATCCGCTTTTGATGTCGGTTCGTTCCGGCGCACGTGCATCCATGCCCGGTATGATGGATACGGTATTGAACCTGGGCCTCAATGAACAAACGCTTCAGGGGCTGACAAACAAGACTGGCAACGAGCGTTTTGTATGGGACTCTTACCGTCGCTTTGTGCAGATGTATGGTAATGTTGTGATGGGTATGAAGCCCGAAAGCAAGGAAGAAGAGGGTCCATTCGATGTGATCATGGATGAGATGAAAGAAGAAAAGGGAGTAGTTAACGATCAGGACCTGACCACCGACGACTTAAAAGAACTGGTAAGGCGTTTTAAAAAAGCCGTGAAAGACAAAACCGGCAAAGGCTTTCCGGAAGATCCGTGGGAACAGCTATGGGGTTCTGTGATGGCCGTGTTTGAATCCTGGAACAACCCCAGGGCAACTTATTACCGGACAAAATACAATATCCCCGCCGAATGGGGTACAGCCGTAAATGTTCAGGCCATGGTATATGGCAACATGGGTGATACTTCCGCTACCGGTGTTGCATTTACCCGCGACGCTGCCACAGGAGAGAAAATCTTCAACGGCGAATACCTGGTAAATGCCCAGGGAGAAGATGTGGTTGCAGGTATTCGCACACCCCGCCAGATCACCAAAGAAGGATCATTGCGCTGGGCCAAACTGCAGGAAGTAAGCGAAGAGGAACGCATAGAAACCTATCCTTCTCTGGAAGAGCTTTTCCCGGACCTTTACAAGGAGCTTGATGAGCAGCAGCAGAAGCTTGAACTTCACTACCGCGACATGCAGGACCTGGAATTTACCATCCAGGAAGGCAAGCTGTGGATGCTGCAAACCCGTAACGGGAAACGTACCGGTCCGGCAATGGTAAAAATTGCTATGGACATGCTGCGCGAAGGCGTTGTCACGGAAGAAGAAGCACTGTTGCGCGTTGACCCCGACAAACTGGATGAGTTGCTTCACCCTGTATTCGACACCAAAGAGCTCGCCAAAGCCAATATGCTTGCCAAAGGCTTACCGGCTTCTCCGGGAGCTGCCACCGGACAGATCGTCTTTTTCGCTGATGATGCTGCCGAATGGACCGCAGAAGGGAAAAAAGTGATCCTGGTACGTGTGGAAACATCTCCTGAGGACCTGAGCGGTATGGATGCTGCCCAGGGCATTCTCACAGCCCGCGGAGGGATGACCTCACACGCTGCCGTTGTTGCCCGCGGAATGGGTAAATGCTGTGTGTCAGGTGCCGGTGCCATTAGCATCAGCTATAAAAACAGAACCATGACCATCGACGGAAAGGTTTTCAAGGAAGGGGATTTTATCAGCCTGAACGGCACCACCGGCGAAGTATTTGAGGATAAGATCAAAACCGTAGATCCTGAAATGAGCGGAGATTTTGCCGAACTTATGGAGCTGGCAGAAAAATATACACGCATGTCAGTACGCACCAATGCCGATACACCAAAAGATTCCAGGGTTGCCCGTGAGTTTGGTGCCAAAGGTATCGGACTGTGCCGTACAGAACATATGTTTTTTGAAGGAGTGCGTATTAAGGCCATGCGCGAAATGATCCTTGCCAAGAATGAAGAAGGCCGCCG
>SKTQ01000340.1 GCA_007122505.1 Bacteroidales bacterium
ATGCCACCGGTGTAGGTGCCATCCTGTCGATCGCTGAACGTTTTATGGCATCTGAGGAAAAACCTGAGCGTTCAATCGTTTTTATGGCTGTAACGGCTGAGGAGAGCGGACTTCTTGGGTCCAGGTTTTATGGAGAAAACCCCGTTTTCCCCTTGGCAACTACTGTTGGGGGTATTAATATTGATGCCCTCAACGTATTCGGTCCCACATGGGATGTTATAGTGGTTGGATATGGAAACTCGGAGCTGGAAGATTATTTGCGCCGCCATGCTGAAGCACAGGGACGATATGTGGTACCGGAACCTACACCGGAAGCCGGGTATTTTTATCGCTCTGACCACATCAGTCTGGCGCGTCAGGGTGTTCCCGCAATTTATGCCCAGGGTGGCAGTGATTTCATTGGAAGAGATGAAGCCTATGCTGAAAAGGTAGCAAAAGACCTTGCAGGCCGTTATCATGCACCCACCGATGTGATTACCGACAAATGGGTGTGGGAGGGTATGCACCAGGATATGTGGCTTTTCTATAACATGGGCAAGGAGCTGGCCAATACCCGCAGTTTTCCGAACTGGTTCGAAGGAAATGAATTCCGGCAGTTGCGTGATGAAACAGCCGATCAGCGCCAGGAATAGATATTGCATCAAGCATTGTGCTTAACCGCACACCCAAAACATATTGAAGAGATGTACCCATGGCGGTGCATCTCTTTTTTTTAGCTATCAGTCATTATTATTGGAACACAGATAAGACAGATGCAACAGATCAATACGGATTATCTTATATTTCTTTGCCAGAATTGCATTAAAAAATCTGTGATTATTCGTTGCATCCGTGTCATCCGTCCTGTTAGTCAGGCAAAATTTTGCATAATTTGTAATTGGCTGATCATTTGTTTGTAAGTGAGCTGAAAACTAAATGTGCTATTATTGAACCCCATTCGGGGTTCTCCTGATCCGCTGCGTATTCTTAGCTCACGGGTTTTACCCGGAGCTTACACCCCCACCCATCAAAATATCAACCCATATCGCCCATCCCCGACCCCGAAGGGGTCAAACACCAATAGCCCGGGTACAACCCGGGTGAAACCGACAACCGCCAGATCGCGAGAACCCCGAAAGGGGTTCAACAACTTTTTACACAAATTTATAACAGGTACCTCTCATCATAATCAACATCATATTCACGCAATAGCTTAACATACTCCTCCCTGAATGACGTTTCCCGATGATGGATTTCCTGATTCCTGATGTAATTTATCAAATTTTGCTTAGCGCTAATGGAATAGGTAAATGCCCCATATCCCCCTTGCCATCCTGAAAAATTTGGAAATATCCCTTCTTTTTTGATCCAAATTGAACTCGAAACTTTAATATCCCTAACAAGGGATGCTAATGAGGTGCCAGGATGTAAATGTGTTGCTATGTGTATATGATCGGCCACACCATTAATCTGATAGGGGAAGCATTTTTTATTTATGATGATGCCATAAATATAGGCAAACAACCTAACCCTGTTTGTTTTTTGAAGTGTAGGCTTGGTGTATTTTGTGCAAAACACGATTTGATAGAGAATTTGCGTGTATGTTGACATATTGATAATCGTTTATTGAATCCCAGTTTGGGGTTTCCTAAGCCGATGGCGAATTCTCAAACCCCGGTATATTCCAGCACTAATATTATTAAACTCCTTCGGGTTTTTGGATTTTACCGTTTTACAGCGATAGCAAACATTACTGCTGGTCGAAACAAAATAAAAGTTATCAGGTTTGTTGGTTAATACATTTACTTGTACATGTTCAATGAAAACAAATGTAAAAATTATCTTTAAAACAATTAATGAATATGATAAAAATAAACAATAATTATTCACAATTTGTTTTGACTCGCATATATTCAGAGTTAACCGGCCGCAAAGTGAAGCCTGTAACTTCCGTAATAATATTTATGATATCCATTTTGCCTGATGTCTGCAATAACACCAAAAACAATGCCCCCACACCTATCAATTCATAAACCCGCATAGGTCACCCCTGACCCCGAAGGGTCCAACACCAATAGCCCCGGGTTCATCCCGGGGGATGGTAACAACCAACAACCCCCGAACCCGGAGAACCCCGAAAGGGGTTCAACAACAACGCACCCCCAACCCATCAAAATATCAACCCATATCGCCCATCCCCGACCCCGAAGGGGTCAAACACCAATAGCCCCGGGTTCATCCCGGGGGATGGTGACAACGAACAACCTCCGCATCCGGAGAACCCCTTGCAAAAAAATATCATAAAAAAATCATTTGTCACAGTTTTTACAAAAAGTTATTTAGTCTGATTATAAATTACTGATTTTCCGCGAAATAATTAAAGAAAAAATTATTTAATTACACAAGTCTTGTTAATTTTGGGGCGTTCAAAAAAACTGATAATCAATCTCAATAACCACTTTAATCAGAAAGGGATCAATATGACGAGAATTAAGGAACTTGTAAAGGAGCAGGCCGAGAAGCATGGTCGTGAGCGTACCAGTTTGATGCCCATCCTTCAGGCAGTTGTTCGCAGTGAACACTATCTTTCGGAAGAGGCTATGATAGCTATTGCTGAGGAGCTTGACCTGAGTACTGCAGATGTGTTTGGCACGGCATCTTTTTACACATTTTTGGATACGGTTCCCCGCGGGAAGTACATTGTCCGTGTGTGTAAGACCATCACCTGCCACATGAAGGGCAAGGATGAGATCATCAGAACCATTTCCGATATTTTGAAGATCAAGTTGGGAGAGACAACTACCGACGGCCGTTTCAGCCTCCTTCAGGCAAACTGTCTTGGATGGTGTCACAAGGGTCCTGTGATGCTCATCAACGATGAGGTATATCCGGAAATTACACCTGAAAAGACATCGGAGATCATCAACGAGTATCTGAAAAAAAAGTGATGCGTTCGCGCATTTAGCAGTTGTCAAACCAAACATGCAAAAATCTGAATTATGGAAAAAAAGATAAAAAAAGTAGACCTGATATTTGGGAAGGTTGACCACCTGGATATATTGAAAAATGCTTTTCAGCGTACGCGTGACGAAATCATCCTGGATGTGATCGATTCGGGATTGCGCGGAAGGGGTGGCGCCGGCTTCCCTACCGGGTTGAAGTGGAAGTTTGCAAAAAATGAGGAAGCAGACCAGAAATATGTGATCTGCAACGCCGATGAAGGCGAACCCGGCACATTCAAAGACCGTGAGATCCTCACCCAGGTGCCTGAGAAGGTTTTGGCGGGGATGGCCCTGTGCGGCTATTGCATTGGTGCCAGTGAAGGTTATATTTACCTGCGGGCCGAGTACAACTTTTTGTTGCCCTCCCTGTATAAGGCGATCGATGAGTTCCATGAGCATCTCAAGGCGCTGAAATTTGATTTCACCATCCGCATCTGTTCGGGCAGTGGTGCTTATGTGTGCGGTGAAGAAACCGCCCTGATGGAATCTATGGAAGGCAAGCGTGGCGAACCTCGCAACAAGCCTCCTTTCCCCACCTCGGAGGGTTACCTCGGCAAGCCCACCTCGGTAAACAATGTGGAAACCCTTGTTTTTGCCCTGATGATCGGGCAGGAAGGCCCCACCAAGTTCAAGGAAATGGGTACTTTCGACAGCCGCGGCTCAAAGGTGTTTTCTGTTTCGGGCGACACGCCCACTCCCGGCATTTATGAGCTGGAGCTTGGTATGACACTGGAGCAGTTTGTTGAAGAATTTGGCGATGGCGATACCAAAGCCGTTCAGGTTGGCGGCGCTTCCGGGTTCTGTGTGGCCAGAAAAGACTTCAAAAGCACCCTGATCGGTTTTGAAGGAATCCCCACCGGTGGTTCCATGATGCTTTTCAACAGCAGCCGGTCTATGTATAACATCCTGAATGATTACCTGGAGTTTATGGAAGAAGAATCGTGCGGACAGTGTTCACCCTGTCGCGTGGGATGCCAGCAACTCCTGAAAGGGATCGAAGCAGTGAAAAAGGGAATCAAATCCCCATCCTACCTGGAAGACCTGCAAAAACTGTCTGATACCATGCGCATCGCATCCAAATGCGGACTGGGGCAGTCGGTTCCGAATCCCTTCAATTCAATCATCAATAATTTCCGGGAAGAGATCATCTACTAATGCCCCGGCCATTTAATCATTAAAACAGGAGATACGACCATGAGTAAATATAAAGTAAATCTGAAAATCAACAACATACCGATTTCAGTTGAAGAAGGGACCACCATTCTGGATGCCGCCCGCCAGCTGAATTTCAAGATCCCCACCCTTTGTCATCACGACGACCTTTGTGTTGCAGGAAACTGCCGTGTGTGTGTGGTAGAGCAAAAGGGTGCCCGCCTGTTGCCCGCTTCATGCGCAACACCGGTCAGTGAGGGGATGGAGATACAAACCAACAGCCTGAAAGTTCGCCAGGCCCGTAAGCATATCGTGGAGCTTTTGCTTTCCGAACACAATGCAGATTGCACCAAGTGCTTCAAAAACGGTTATTGCGAGCTGCAGGATATGTCCAACGATTACCGCATCGGCGACCATGTATTTCTGGACCTGGTGAAGGATAAAGACAAGGAACGTGATATTTCCAGCCCATCCATTGAAAAGGATGACAGCAAATGTATCCGTTGTCAGCGTTGTGTGCGTACCTGTGCCAATATGCAGTATGTGAGCGCACTGGCAGTAACACACAAGGGCAACAACATGCGCATCAGCACTTTCCTGGATAAGCCTATGAACGATGTGGTTTGTACAAACTGCGGACAGTGTATCAACCGTTGTCCCACGGCGGCGTTAACCGAACGTAACTATATCGATGAAGTGTTTGACGCCATTTATGATCCCAGCAAATTTGTTGTTGTGCAAACCGCTCCTGCAACCAGGGTGGCCATTGGCGAAGAGTTTGGCATGGAGCCCGGCACCAGGGCTACCGGCAAAATGGTCGCTGCACTGCGCAGGCTTGGCTTTGACAAGATTCTTGATACCGATTTCACGGCCGACCTTACCATTATGGAAGAAGGTACAGAGTTGCTGGTACGCCTGAAAGAAGCACTGGTGGAGGGTAAGGAGGTTGCACTGCCCATGCTCACCAGCTGTTCGCCGGGGTGGATCAAGTTCCAGGAGCATCTCTATCCGGACCTGCTGGACAATTTGTCCACCTGCAAATCGCCGCAGCAAATGTTTGGACCACTGGCAAAAACATATTATGCTGAGAAGGTGAATAAGAATCCTGCGGATATGGTTGTGGTATCGATCATGCCATGTACGGCCAAAAAATTTGAGGCTGAGCGTCCGGAAATGCGTGGAAGCGGCTATAAGGATGTAGATTATGTATTGACAACCCGCGAGTTGGGTCGCATGATCCGCCAGGCAGGTATCGATTTCGAAAAGCTGGAAGACGAAAAGTATGACAGCATCCTGGGTGAATCAACCGGTGCCGCCGTCATTTTCGGTAGCACAGGTGGTGTGATGGAAGCAGCTTTGCGCACGGCATACGAATTGGTAACCGGCAGGGAAGTGCCATTTGCCAATTTGAACATCAAGCCGGTACGTGGTATGGAAGGTGTGAAGGAAGCGTCTGTGAAAATCAAGGATGTGAAGCCCGAGTGGAGTTTCCTGGAAGGCGTGGAGCTCAACGTGGCCATTGCGCATGGTCTGGTTAACGCCAAAATCCTGATGGATAAGATACGGGCCGGAGAGGCAAACCACCATTTCATTGAAATCATGGCTTGCCCAAGCGGTTGTATCGGTGGTGGCGGACAGCCAATGCCCACAAACATGGAAATCCGGAAGAAAAGAGCCGCCGGTATCTATGAAGAAGATGAAGCAATGGTTCTCCGCAAGTCACATGAGAACCCGGAGGTGACGGAAATCTATCAGTCGTTCCTCCACGAACCGCTGGGACACAGGTCCCACGATTTGCTGCACACCCATTATACACCGCGTAAGCGACACTAATATACCGCCCGGTTTGTAAACCAGCCGGTATAACATAGCGAAAAGGTTGATCTGGTCATGCAAACGGCTGCTTAGCTATGTGCCCCGGATCAACCTTTTTTTAACCAGGGTTTTATGATTGCTTTACCGGACGCGGACATAAGGTGCGTGCAACACCTTACCGGCATGCAGGCACCGTATCCATTTGCCGGTGATTAACCGCTTGAAAACCGGAAAAAGGTTTTTGAAGAGAAAGGCCATCTGTATCAACAAATCAAAAAGAAAACAATGAAGGCAAAAACAGGCAATGGCACCCATTCGCATGTTCCAATTCCCTCCCTGAGGCGTTTACCCGGTTATCTCAGTTATTTTAAGGCGTTAAAAATTGATGGTGTGGAACATGTTTCCAGCAGCCAGATCGCGGCCATCTTTAAGATGGACTCCACCTTGGTTACAAAGGACCTGGCCTATACGGGCATTAAGGGGCGCACAAAGGTTGGATATGACGTGGATAAGCTCGTCAATACCATCATCAACTTCCTGGATTTTAATACCCGGGAAAATGCTTTTCTTTTTGGAGTTGGAAACCTGGGCCGCGCACTGCTCAACTACGACGGCCTCAAACAGTACGGCCTGGAGATTGTTGCCGGCTTTGATGTGGACCCCAAAGTGATCAACACGGAAATCAAGGGAGTAAAAGTGTATCCCCTGAACGACTTCCGGGATCTCTCGCTGAAAATCCCTGCACGCGTTGCCATCATCACCACTCCCGACGACAACGCACAGCAGGTTGCCGATCTTGTTGTAGCATGGGGAATCAGGGCCATATGGAACTTTACCCCCCAGTCGGTGAAAGCTCCCGAAAATATTATTGTTGAAAATACATCCGTTTATGCTGATCTGGCTGTGATCCTAAACAAATTAAATCATTAAGATGTGAAAAAATTAACAACTATATTTGTTTAGAAAAATGTAATTGTTTATCTTTGCACCATAATTGTTTATGGACAGTTCACAAGAGAATTTACCTGGCGGATATGCCTGAATCAGCAAAGCGTGATCACAAAAAAATCCAAGGGAAAAATGCGTGTAAGTGAAATTTTACAGATCCTGGATGCCCGCATCATTTGCGGGGAGCATCGCACCGATTATACCATCGATGTGGCATTTGCTTCTGATCTGATGAGCGACGTGCTGACCCTGAAAAACGACCATGTGTTGCTGATTACCGGGCTGGCTAACATGCAAACCATACGGACCGCTGAAATGTCAGACATCAACTGTATCGTGTTTGCGAGAAACAAAAAAGCCAGCAGGGAGATGATCGCCCTTGCGGAAGAAAATGACATCATCCTGATCGAGTGCCGCTATTCCATGTTTAAAACCTGCGGCTTGCTTTATGAGGCCGGCGTGAAGCCAATTTTTTGATCGATGGAACACCACGAGTTCAACATAGAAGGAGGGGATTTTACCAGGGCAGGTTATGCCTCCAGCCAGGTAAAAAAGATGCTGAAACAGATGGGTGTGGATGTGGCAATCATCAAAAGAACAGTGGTAGCAGCATATGAAGCAGAGGTGAATGTGGTGGCACATGCCTACAGCGGCGCGATGTATGTGGATATAAACAGGGAAGAGGTGAAAATCGAGCTGCGTGATCAGGGCCCGGGCATCGAAGATATTGAACAGGCCATGCAGGAAGGTTACTCAACGGCCAGCAGTGCGGTGAGAGAAATGGGTTTTGGTGCGGGCATGGGCCTTTCCAATATGAAAAAAAATGCAGACGAACTGCATATCGAAAGTGAGCCGGGGAAAGGTACACGGGTGGTGATCCGGATGCAGCTGAATGCAACAACAGGTGATTGAGATACCAGGAATATTTAGTAAATCCGGGATCTACAAATAAGTTTTTCGGAACTCTAACACAAAAGAACATACATGATGACGGTTGCAGATATTGTAAAAGCGTTGAACCTTAAAGTTTTTAGCGGGGCAGGAGGGTTGGATCGCGAGGTAAGCGGAGGCTATGTTTCCGACTTGCTCAGTGATGTGATGGGAAAGGCGGATGCCGGGCAGGTTTGGATCACCTTGCAAACACACAAGAATGTGATGGCCATTGCCTCGCTGAAAGACCTGGCCGCTGTGATCCTGGTTTCCGGGTATAAGCCCGCAGAAAATACAGCAGAACAGAGTGAAGAAGAAAATATCCCCATCCTGGGTACAGATAAGAGTGCCTTTGAGGTGACCGGGGAATTGTATACACTCATCAAATAATAAATGAACAGATACCGGGCTGATTTACACGTACATACTGTACTGTCACCATGTGGTGACCTGGAAATGAGTCCGTCAAATATAGTTAAACGGGCAGCCCTGAAAGGGATCGACATCCTGGGAGTAACTGACCACAATAGCACAAAGCACGGTGCACTCATCAGGAAACTGGCAGAAAAGGAGGGGATTTTTGTGCTGTGTGGTGCCGAAGTCACAACCCGGGAAGAGATACACTGCCTGGCGTTCTTTGAAAATGATGACACCCTGGAGAAGTTTCAGCAGTTTTTGGACATGTACCTTGCCGATGTGTGGAACAACCCGTCAAGGTTTGGTTACCAGGTGGTGGTAGATGAAAATGACATGATCGTGGAGGAGATTGACCGCTTGCTGATTGCCGCCATCGACCGGTCTATTGATGAGGTGGAAGAAGAAGTGCACGCTCTTGGAGGCTTGTTCATTCCGGCGCATATCGATCGGCCGGGTTACAGCCTGTTCAGTCAGCTGGGATTTATGCCCCCCGACTTAAAGGTTGATGCACTGGAGGTTACCGGAAGAACCACACCGGAAGATATCATTGCACAATTTCCGGATCTTGCGGCTTATTCCTTCATTGGAAGTTCTGATGCGCATTATCCGGAGCAGTTGGGCACCCGAATGACGGTATTTGAAATGGAATCGCGCAGTTTTGAGGAGATCAAAAAGGCCTTGCACGGAGAAGACGGGCGGCGGGTAAGCATATTGACTGACCGCCACCGGGGCTGAAATATCAGAAATAATGAAAGAGTTGTCGCTGCATATACTGGATATTGTTCAGAACGCCATTTCGGCGGAAGCAGGGGAGGTGGTTATCCGGATCGAAGAAGACACCGCAGCGAACACTTACATAATCAGTATCTCTGATAACGGCAGGGGGATGAGTCCGGAAGTGTTGGAGAGGGTTACCGATCCATATTATACCTCCCGCCGGACGCGCAAAGTAGGGATGGGTATCCCGCTGCTGATGCACA